>CAZDNQ010000213.1:0-7672 GCA_964506605.1 uncultured Victivallis sp.
GGGCTTGAAAGGACTTTTCCGTAGCCTTTCCTGACCATGTAGTTGATGATGTTGGCGGCGGCCTTGGGACGTATTCCCTGGATGTTTATGCTCTGTGCCGCAAGCCTAGCCCACTTGTCGACTGCGAGGTCTGTTATCGCATTCTTGGACTTCTCGAAGTCAAACGACATGTCTATATTCTCGGGCAGCGCCTCTTTCCAGGCGTCAAGCTGCATGCCGAAGTTGAAATCATCGTTGACTTCAAGCTCGACGATCTGCGCCTCGATGCGGAGCTGTTCCGGCAGGACATCGAAGTCCTTGAAGATATTCAATGTCCCATCATAATAGGTGGGAGCATCTTGCAAGTAGATCTTGTTCACCACGTTGTCTGCATAGGTTATAGCACCTTTGCTTACGAGCGCGGTTACGGCAAGATTGTTAAGGTCGGAAGCCAGGCGGTTCTTAGGAACATATACCCCGAGCTTCGTGCCATCATTGTAATACGAGGTCCCTTCACGGTCAAGCGCCGTGATTGAGTCCTCAATATAGGGGAACTGGTAGATCGGCGCGGTCACAAGAATGAACTCTTCACCCGACTTGTCATTCGTCGAGACTTCCACCTTACCCTGCTCCTTGGTAACTGCAGTTCTCAGATACTGCGCAATTTCATCCGCGACTCCCTTTGTCTTCAGCTTATAGGTCTTTAACAGATAGTCGGTATCCTTCTTTGAATCGATTATCTTCAAAGATGTGCCTATCGCCGGAGTCTGGGGGACGGCATTGTAGAACAGCTGTCCCTTCTGGAAGGCGTCCAGGCTGCCTACCGGTGTCGCCGCCGCGCCTGCGGCCGGAGCCTTCACATCTATCTGGTTCTGGATGACGGTCCCGGTCTGCGTGGGCGCCACCACCTGCGCCTCCACGCTTAACATGGAGCCTGTTATCAACAATAGCGTCGAGCAGATCTTCATTTTCATTTGCATGTCCGTAACTCCTTCTTTTATATTTTTGTTCAATCTTCCTAGTTTCATGGTTCCTCCTTTTGTAAAGTTTGAAAAACAGGAACCCTCTTTAGCAACGGCCATGCCATCTTGAAATGCATATCTGCATATCCTTGCACATCAACATGATATATTTATTACAATAAAGTATGTCTATATTTATTATGTTACATTTATGTAATTATATATACCTTCCATGCACATATTTGTTACTCGCTGTTTTGAAGGGCAAGACTGCGAATGGAAACCGCATCAGCACTCTTCAGCTCAAAGGCAGGAGGGCACAGCTTCATTCGTGCATATTGACAAATTCCCAAGGCGCAGCTGAAGCTGCAGACTCCAGTTTTCCTCCATATCCCGGAGCGGAATGCATTTCATGCGCTCCCACAACAGCGCGTCCAGGCGGTACGGTGTTCCATAAATGTATTTTTACTGGCAACTCCAAAAATCTCAGCCTTTTATCCGTCATTTATAATTATATGCTTATTAACGTGTTACACATATGCAAAAGGCGCTTGGCATGATGACTGCTAATTACCATTTACAAATTATAAAAAGTGGAATGTACAGAAACTTAAAGAAAGGAAGAGAACATGAGAAAATGGAAACTGATCCTTGGATTGCCTCTCATTGCCGCGTTGTGCATATGCACGGCAGGCATTGCAGGCGCAGATGAAGCCGCCCCACCGGCAGCAATGGCAGCCCCGGCGGCCGCTGCAGTGATCGCTCCGGCTCCGGCCGCTGCGGCACCGACAATAAACTCGGGTGACACCGCCTGGCTCCTGGCGAGCGCGGCGCTCGTCATGCTGATGACGCCCGGACTGGCCTTCTTCTATGGAGGTCTTGTCAGAAGGAAGAACGTGCTCTCGATCCTCATGCAGTGCATGATGATTCTCTGCCTGGTCAGCATTCAGTGGGTGGTTCTCGGATACAGCCTCTCATTCGGCCCCGACATAAAGGGATTGATAGGAGATCTGTCCTGGCTGGGACTGAAAGATGTAGGGCTGACGCCGCATGCAGTATATGCCACGACTGCGCCGCATCAGGCCTTCATGATCTTCCAGGCGATGTTCGCGGTCATCACCCCGGCGCTTATCATCGGAGCGTTCGCGGAAAGGATCAAATTCGTTCCATTCTGCCTGTTCACGCTGCTCTGGACGACGCTGGTATATGATCCCGTATGCCACTGGGTTTGGGCCGACAAGGGCCTTCTCGGAACCTTCGGAGGAATGGGCGCCCTTGACTTCGCAGGCGGAACTGTCGTGCATATAAATGCAGGAATGGCCGCGCTTGCGGCGGCGCTTTTCCTGGGCAAGAGAATAGGATATCCCAACAAGATGTCTCCTCCGCACAACCTTCCGTTCGCCGTACTCGGTGCAGGACTCCTCTGGTTCGGATGGTTCGGATTCAACGCCGGAAGCGCGCTTGCGGCCAACGGGCTTGCAGCTAGCGCATTCGTCGTGACACACATAGCGACAGCGGCCGCAGGGCTCGCCTGGGGACTCATGGATCTGATATTCAACAAGCGTTCAACAGTACTCGGCGTGATAACTGGAGCCGTAGCAGGTCTTGTGGCCATCACTCCTGCATCCGGATTCGTCACCCCGATGGGAGCGATCATAATCGGACTCGGCGCAGGGATCATATGCTATATTTCTGTCAGCTTCTGCAAGGCGAAGCTCGGATATGACGATTCCCTGGACGCGTTCGGCGTGCACGGCGTAGGCGGAATCTGGGGCGCGATAGCCACCGGACTCTTCGCAACGACTGCAATCAACGCCGGCGGAGCGAACGGGTTGTTCTATGGAAACCCGGTCCAGCTGTGGATACAGATCAAGGCTGTAGCCATAACAATGGTGTATTCCTTTGTTGTCAGCTATATCCTGTTCTGGATTGTCGACAAGATCGCCGGACTCAGGACGGACGAGCATGAGGAACGGATAGGACTGGATCTCACAGAGCATCGTGAAGCAGCATATACAACACTTGAATAGAGGAGGTGGAAAAATGAAATATATCATTGCAGTAATACAGCCGGACAGGATGGATGACATCCTGCAGAAGCTAGAGGAGAAGGAAATCCATCTTGTCACTGTGACATCGGTGATGGGGAGGGGCCGCCAGAAGGGCGTGGCCACCGTATACAGGAGCCACAAGGAGGCCGGGAGCCTCCTCAAGAAGATCAAGCTCGAGATCGCCGTCAACGATGCGTTCGTGAAACCCGCGATCGACGCGATAATCGCAGGCGGGCGCACCGGCGAGGTCGGCGACGGCAAGATCTTCGTCCTGGACCTCGAGGAATGCATGAGGATACGCACGGGCGAGACCGGAGGTGTCGCCATAGGCTGACAAGTAAATATAGAAACTCCGGCTGCGGTTTTAAACCGGAACCGGAATAAATAAGAAATGAGGCGGCTGGACACCGCCTCTTTTTTTTTGCACCAGACGATATATTTTACCATTTCATTTCAATTGGGGAATACCTGACAACATAGGGGGACAAGGAAATGCCCGGGGAAAAGATCACTTCTGATTCGCTGTCTGAAATCCACCAGCGCCGTCTCTTCATAGGAAGCTGCATGGCCCTCATCTCGACTTCCGTCGCGTTCGCCGTCATCGGCGACATCATGGGCTCGCTCAAGACTTCGTTCGTGCTAACGAACGAACAGGTCGGCGAGATCGGAGGAGCGGCCCTCTGGGGATTTACGCTCTCGATCATCGTGCTAGGCCCCCTCTGTGATTTCCTCGGCATGAAAAACCTGCTCCGCCTCTCCTTCTTCTGCCATCTTGCAGGACCGCTGCTCATGATGACAGCCTCAGGATTCTGGCAGCTTTTCACGGGCGCGCTCATACTGTCACTCGGAAACGGGACGGTGGAAGCCGTCTGCAATCCCCTTGTCGCGACAGTCTATCCCGACAGGAAGACACAGATGCTCAACAGGTTCCATGTATGGTTCCCCGGGGGCATCGTGATCGGCGGACTCCTCTGCTTCTTCCTCGGAATGGCCGGAATCATGTCGTACCAGGTCCGGCTGGCGCTGATCCTGATACCTACAATCACCTATGGAATCCTTTTCATCGGACAGAGGTTCCCGGTGACCGAGCGCGTACAGTCCGGTATCTCGTTCGGTGGAATGGCGAAGGAGACCTTTGGCCGTCCGCTGTTCATCGTCCTTTTCCTGTGCATGGGGATAACCGCATCGCTCGAACTCGGACCAAACCGCTGGATCCCCTCGATCCTAGAGGCGGGCGGAATGCACGGCATACTTGTCCTTGTATGGATTTCCGGACTGATGGCAGTGCTGCGTTTCTTCGCGGGACCGATCGTCCACAGGATTTCACCTACGGGAATGCTTGTGTCTTCAGCTGTACTTTCAGGGACCGGCCTTCTATGCCTCAGCTATGCTGAGACAATGACCATGGCGCTTGTCT
Source organism: uncultured Victivallis sp. (assembly GCA_964506605.1). Taxonomy (GTDB): domain Bacteria; phylum Verrucomicrobiota; class Lentisphaeria; order Victivallales; family GWF2-50-93; genus GWF2-50-93. The sequence continues at coordinate 4,410 of CAZDNQ010000213.1, forward strand.
CGGCCACGGTCTTCGCACTTGGCGTATGCTATTTCTGGCCGACGATGCTGGGCGTTGTGGCCGAACGCGTCCCGAAGGGCGGCGCGCTTGCGCTCGCGCTCATGGGGGGAATGGGAATGCTCGCGTCAGGGATGATCGCTTCACCATGGCTCGGAAAAGTCGCCGACGAATACCTCCCACAGAAACTCGACTTTTCAAGGACGGTCTCGGTCCTGGAGGATGTCGTCAAGACCTACGCTCCCATAGCCGCAGAGTCGAAGGAGCCTTTCAAAAAGGAAATCATGGCGGCGGTCGACGACGCGCAGAAGACGCTTGACGATGCTAAAAAGTCGAACAAGCTTCCTGCAGGCACGGCCAATACTCTGCGCCATGCGGTCGGTGCTTCCGCCTCCGCTCCTGGTTCAAAGGATGCGAAGGAGCTTGTAGGGAAAGTGAAGGCTGTCCTGGATCCGGCCGACAACTTCGGCGGACGGATGTCGTTCCGCAAGATCGCGCCCTTTGCGATCATCATTATAATTGTATTCGGATATCTGTACATCCACGACCGCCGCCGCGGCGGCTACAAGGTCGAGAAGATCGGAGCCTGATCCTTTCCTCATCCTTGAAATAAAAAGGCCGGGAATTCAGATCCCGGCCTCTTCAGCGTATATGAACGCCTTTCAGCGGACTTCGAAATACTTGTTCAGAAGGGTGTCATATTCGGACTGCTTCTGGGCGCGGGCCTCGGCCGAGAGATTGTCGTTTGCGAGGCTGTTCTTCAGTCCCATCATCTTCCTGAAATCCGAAGTCAGGGCCTTTGCATCGGCACCGGTCATGTTCTGGTTCGCCATCTGGCTTGTGAATGAGTCCTTGGCGAATACGTTCTTTCCGAACCTGTATGCCGCCATCTGGTTGCCGTCGGTGTCATGCTTCTCGGCCCAGATGTTGGCGCTGGCGACGTTCAGTTCCCCGCGGAGGGACTTCATCTCATCGCCGGTGAGCTTCCCGTCGGACTTATAGGAGCTTTCCATGTCGGATATCTTCTGCTGCTCGTCCTTCAGGCTCTTGGTCTCCTCCGGAGTAAGATAACCCTTGTCGATCCCGTGCTGGATCCTCTTCTCCTGGTTGTCCTGGCGCTTGTCGACATTGTTCTCGCGCTTGTTCTCGCGGTCTCCGTCAGCCTTTTCCTTGGCATCATCTCTCTTGTCCTTCCTGGCGGAGGCCTTGTCCTTGGCGTTGTCCCTTGCGTCCTTGCCTTTGTCACCCCTGTCGCAGACATTGTTTATAGCCTTGTGTATGCTGGAATGTCCGCCTACCGCTTTTCCACCGCTGCATTGTCCGGCCATTGCCGTACCAGTTCCGAAAACCATCGCCGCCGCCATCATCGCCAGAATTCTTGTTTTCATGACACTTTCCCCTTTTTTATTGTTTTTCAGCATTCTTTTCTTCGTTTATATCGAGTACTACACAGGTGAAAGCGGGAATCTTTCATCAAAACGGAAATTTTTTGGAAAATCTTATTTCAGGCCTGCGGATACAGCCCTGAAATGAAATCGACGCCTTTCCTGACGAATTCGTCGCCGTCGGGGCAGACATCATGGAACATTCCGCGGGAGAACGCGAAATCGCCGTTTCTCAGGGAGCTGTTGTATGTCTCCAGGATGAAACAGCCATTGAACCGATGTTGTTTCAAGGCTTTGAAAAGATTATCCCATGGGACAATCCCTCCGCCCGGAACTCCGCGGTCGTTCTCGCAGGCGTGGATGCCCCAGAGGCGCGGGGAAAGCAACTTCACAGCTTCGGAATAGTCACGGATCTCCGTCACTAGATGGTAGGTGTCGAGAAGCACAAAGAGGTTTTCATGTCCGGCCATTCCTATAAGGCTCATCATCTGGGAGGGAGTGTTTGCCAGGCTCACGCGGAAATGGCTCATGGGTTCGAGGACGATCTTCACATTATGCCTTCCTGCGAAATCCGCAATGGCGTGGAGGTTGTCCGCCGCGAGTCTGAGCTCGTCCGCGGAAATCTTCCTCCTGTCTATATGCCCGGGATGGGAGTATAGGGCGCCGGTATAGGCAGTGGCACCGCTTTCGGCGCCTTTTTCAATCCATCTCCTGTGCCAGTCCAAGGCGAACTGGGATTTTCTTGAAGACGGCAGCGACAGATCCGCCTCCATCGGCCAGACGCCGCCGGGGCTTATGACAATTTCAATCCTGTTGTCGGAGGCGCATTTCCAAATCTCGGACGGGTTGAATTCGACATCGTCTCCGACGGCTATCTCCAGCAGGTCGAGTCCGAGCGTCCGGGCCTTTTCAATGAGACCCAGCTCCCCATGCGTCCATTTTTCAGTCCAGAGGAATATGTGGGCGCCGAATTTCAGATCTGTGTTTTTCATGGGAGGAAATATCGCATCTGCAGGGGAAATTTCAAAGCGGATGGCGATCTTGTATTCTTTCGGATGACATTTTAAACAGCTCTTACGAGCTTAACTACGAACAAATCCATTTAAGATCCGTTTGCAGTTAACCCGCCTTAGGCGGATTAATGCCGTAAGGCATGTTCTCGCCTTTTGCAAAAGACTATGGATAGTAGTCCTCGGAAAGGGACTCGTTGCCAAAAAGGAAATGCCGGATGCCGTTGGCGGTATCAAACCTGTTGGTCCCGTTTGCGACATCATTGATCATCCGGAACTTGTCGACCGCCTCAGCGTGTCCGTCCATGAACACGCAGGCCGCCTTGTTGACATGTGTAAGCCATGGATATGTCGCGGCCCCTCCGCCATATGTATAGTCGTGGATGCCGAAGCCCGCGCCTCCGCACTGCTGGTAATCTGAATTATTGTTCTTTTCGGAGGAGAGGCAGCATACACCCATCATCGCCTCCGGCCTGTAGAGAGTCTGCAGTCTTGTACCGTAGAACAATCCTCCGTTCCACTGCTCCCTAATGGTCGCGATCCCCTCCTTGTATCCCCAGCTGTCGATGGAGAATGCATACATCCCGTCATATCCGCGCTCGCCGTTTATGTCGGCCAGATTGTTCCTCTGGTACTTGGCCTTATACTTCGGACAGATAGTGCTCCACAGGTTGTCCATGTATCCGGCCTTCCAGTGGAAATATCTCCAGCGGTAGTTCTGCCATCCGCCGTCCGTCGTATAGCTGTTGTTCGGAATGACAAGCTCGTTGTCGGTGCCATAGAGTCCGAAGCAGACGCCGACCTGCTTCTTGTTGCTCATACAGGAGACAAGCTTGGCGGACTCCTTCGCCAGTCCCAGGGCGGGCAGGAG
>CAZDNQ010000214.1:0-7671 GCA_964506605.1 uncultured Victivallis sp.
CCTTCTATTACTTATTAATTGCTATTTTTTCTTGTCCATCATCTCAATCACGCGGATCTGGTGCTTCATGTCGTCCTTGATGTCGTTGACCATCTTGTTGAGGCCGATCCTCTCCTCGTCGAGTATTATCCTGAGCTCCTCGGGGCTGACGATGTTGACAGTGCTGATCGGGGACTTGCCCAGATCGTCCTTGCCGCGGAAATTGTTCACGTCCTTCGCAATCGCCTGGAAGGATACCGCCATCCCGGGCGACAGCTTCAGTTCTATCAGGTTGAGGCTGCCGGAGAAGGAGGCATCGCGGGAATTCTTCGCCATCGCACCGATGTCGAGATCCCCTTCGCGCACCTTCTTCTCGTCGCCCTTTTCGTTCTTCACCGTTATCACATAGTGCAGGGCCGCCGAAACCAGGCCGTAGTCGTCGGTGATCTTCACGCCCCAGTTCATCCTGCTGACGGGCGCATAATACGTCCCGTGCACAGGCCTGTCGAGCTTGACCACCGGCAGGCGGTCCGAAATCACCGATAATGTATAATAAATCCTGTCATCGTTCTCAATTCCATTCTCATCTATAAGTTTTATGGAATAACTTTTCGAGGACTTGACAGTTATCTTGTCGCTCGTGAAGCCCTTCTGCGCAGGGGTGAGCTTGAATTCGTTCTGTCCGAGCTCGCCCTTGTCCTTGAACTCGAGCACGCAGGACTTGACCGGCCTGTCGGGGGTCACGTTTACTGTCAGCTGGCTGTTTTCGAGGACCTCGAAATTTCCGAAGGGGAAGTTCTTGACCTGCTGGCCCGTGTAGGCGGGAGGTGTCACCGTGAAGGAGGAGTCCGCCACATAGGGCGCGCGGTTTACCTTAACGTACAGCTTCTTGCTCTCGGCGTCCCCGAGCCGGACCTTGAAATAGAAGCTCTTGTTCGGCTCCTTGATCTCCGATTCGAAGGAATTGAGCAGTTCGCCCTTCACCAGCGGGACGTTGAACGAGGATTCGCCCTCGTATGTGACCGCAAGCTTACCCTCGGAGGGGACTTTTCCGTCGGCCTGGACTATTACCTTGACAGTCTTGTGCTGGGCTGCAAAGTCCGGATAGATGACCCGGATGATCTTCGTCCTCGTCGGATACTGCAGCGGAAGCCCTATCGCCCTGCCGAAGAATATCTCCATAGAGCTGAAGCTTATAAGCCCCCAGGAGGTGTAGATGAGTATGAAGGCGAGCAGCAGCTTGAGGGAGAGCTTGACAAGCCTGCGGTCGTGCAGGACGAGCTTCGAGGGGCTGTATTCTGCTGAGTGGGCGGTCTGTACCGCCCTCTGCTTCAGCGCCTCGGAACCGTAGACTATGTTGCATTCCGCGAACTCGACGGCCGACACGAGGATCGAGTTGAATCCGCCCTTCATCTGCCTGTCGGCGAGAAGCTCGATCTGCCTGGCCATCTGGATCAGGTCGGTTATGCGGTGGAAATAAGCCTTGTGCTTCCTGGGCAGGTAGTACAGGAAATATCCCAGCACGCCAAGTGTGACGGCTATCCTGACCGGCCACGGGAAGTCGGTCATGTAGTCGAGCAGGAAATATGCGAAGAAGGCGAGGAGCAGTCCCGTGCCCAATGCGCACACAAGGGAGAGCCTCTCGATCCGGTTCTTCTTCCTGACCGCCGAGACCAGCGAGTTTCTAATGCCTGTTATGTCGTATTGCGCCATATGTCAGTCCAGATAATAAATTTTCCTGAAATACCATTCCGCCGAGAAGAGCATCAGCGACAGGAGGAGCAGGAGCATCGAGTCCCATAGGGAAATCTTCACGCTTATCGGGACCTTGTGCCTGTTCTTGTACAGGTCGGCCATGATCTGCCCCGCCTGGTCCGGCGAGTAGGACATTCCGCCCGTGTTCTTCGTGATCTTCTCGAGCAGCGCCTTGTTGAGCCCGGAATTGTGGAACTCCTGCTGCGGCTTGATTATGCGGAGCTCTACCGGGCGCGCCGAGTACTGCGCCGGCAGCGAGAGCTTCAGCACCCCGGGCAGTTCGGGGATGTATTCCGCCTTGTAGATGCCGGGCCTGTTCGCCACGGAATGCATGTCGACCTGCTTGTCTATGCCGTTTTCGTTTATCGTCATCTTGATGAGATCCGTTATCACCGGCGAATAGTCCGGATTGCAGATCTTGGCGCGGACGCTCAGCTTCTCGCCGGAATAGCAGGTCTCCTTGCCGATGAACATGGTCGACTGCGCTGACTCGTTCAGGAGATGCGGCAGCCCGAGGAACTGCACGGCCTTGCTCCAGTAGTCCCTGAAATACCTGTCGCCGAACTCCTTCCTCCAGCGCCATGTCGAGTCGAACCCCATGAACAGCACCGTGCCCTTGCCGTAGGAATGGAAGACTATCGCCGGATACTTCTGCCTGCTGCCGCCGGCCGAAAGTGTGACCAGGTTGATCGCCGAGGGCTTGACCCTGCCGGAGGAATAGCAGGCGTAGATCGGAGGCAGTTCCGCCCATATCTTCTTGTTCTCGTCCCTGTTGCCCGAGAAGGCCACCAGCTGGTGCGCGCTGCCGTCGTCGGTCACCTCGAAATGCAGTTCGTCCTTGAGTATGTCGAACATCTCGTTCTTGTATGAACGCCCGGCCCTGTCGTTTATCGTCAGAGGCATCAGCTCCTCAAGTACCGTACCCTTGAAGGAGTAGGGGATGCTGACGCCGTCCGCGATGACTGCTATGGAACCTCCCTGCTCCTCCACGAACTTCTTCATGGACTGCTGGAATTCCGGAGGCAGCGCGATCGCATCGATCTTCGAGATCATTATGATGTCGTAGGCCTTGCCAAGATCCTTCTTGTCGGGCAGGCCCGAGAGGAGCGTAAGCCTGTCGGAACCCTTCCTGAACAGGCGCTTGTCCGCCTGCGCGAGCCAGGCCTTGACGTCGACCCTCTTGTCACGTTCGAACGCGCCCATCAGGTAGCGGTATTCCCACGAGGGCGTCCCGAAGATCATGAGGATCTTTATCTTCTCGTCGATTACGCGCACGTTCTTTATGTAGATATTGTTCTCGGCAGTCACCTCGCCGGGCATCGCCTGTATCTCCGCCTTCAGCTGGTAGGTCCCCTTTGTGCGCGGGATGTATTCCACGGGAATGCTGATCTCGCCGTCCTTGTCGAGCTTGTGCCTGCCGGAATATACGGACTTGTCGCCAAGGTACAGCTTGAGTTCGGCCTCTTCGTTCGTGTAGCCGTTCTGGTTCACGTTGACATATATCTTCGCCTTCTCGTTCAGGAAGACCACGTCCTCGCCCAGGATGTATTCCGCGGAGATGTCCTTCGACTTCTCCTTGCCGAAACCGCATGCGTAGACCGGAATCCCCAGCTTCTGGAAGAGCTTGACTGCGTTCTCGGGATCCTCGGTGCTGTTGTGCGCGCCATCCGTGAGGAGTATTATTCCCGGACAATATTCACCCTTCTGCCGGTCGATACCCTTTTCCAGCATCATGTTTATGGATGTGTAGTCGGCATCGGCTGCAAGCTTGTCCATGTTCTCTATCGGCGTGAAATCCTTGCCTGCGGCGAAGGCTTCGGTCTTGAGTTCCTTCTTATACTTTTTGCCTTCGCTCAGCACCTTGTAGACTTCTGCGGCGCGGGAGATCCTCGTCTTCTCGTTGTCGTCCTTGATCTGCATGCTCTCCGAGGCGTCGACGACGATCGGCACCGTGCCGGGCAGGGCGCCTTCGCCCTCTATCGACAGTTTCGGGAACGCCAGTATCAGCAACAGGGAGACATATGCGAGGGAGCGCAGCGCGATGAGTGTCGCCTTCTGCCTCCTGTTGAGGCTCTTTTCGCGCGAATAGTGCCAGAAGCAGAGTACGATAATGCCTGCGGCTATGAACGGAAGGAGCCATGTGCTGATCCAGCTCTCTATCCTTATGTGATGGAGATAGCTTATGTACCGGGCGTTCCCGGCGTCTAGCATGTCCATCAATGTCTTGAATAAAAACATTATATTTTCCCTAAATCCTTAAAAACACAAACCATCAAGGAATCTCCAATATTTGTGCAATCCTTCATCATTCAATATTCCTTGTTCGATATTCGATATTCCTTAATTCGATATTCGATATTCTCAACCCTTCTTCCTCCAGAAATGAGCATAGTTCTCGAAAATCAGCGCCAGCAGGAGGAGGACAAGCCCTGCGGCCATGTACTCCTTGCGGCTCTTCATGCCTGAGAAGTCATGCCTTTCGTCGAACACCAGCCCTTCCTTTATGGCCTCTCCATAATCGCTCCTGTGCGCAGGTTCGATCTCGGATTCCTCCCTTGATACGCTGTAGCCGAACGCCGATACCGGATCCCCGCCGGCATACAGGGTGAAGAAATCATTGGCAGTCATCGGCGATGTACCGAATTTCGAAGACGCCCCGGTTCCTCTCATCTCAAGCTTGGTCGATGCGCCCGAATCGCCGGTGATGGAGTATTTGAGATCCGGATCGGCGTTGTCCACGGCGATGTTCTCGACCTCGCTGCCCAGGTATGCGTTGAAGACCCGTTTAGGATAGATGTCCCATATGACCCTCATCAGGAACTGCACGTAGTTCGGGTTGTAGAAGATGTCGGTGAACCCGGGATACGGCATGAAGCCTGCGGCCATCACCTTGCCTCCGTTCACTTCACGGAACACCATCAGCGGATCCTCGGAATCCTGGACATACAGCCTTCCGCCTATGCCGGACGGATTCCTGATGGTGCAGTATTTGAAGAAGCTGACGGTCAGCGGATCCAGATCGCCTTCGCCCATGAACGCCAGATATGTGCCCTTGAGCTTCTTGACATCAGGTTTCGCCATCTCCTTCTTTACATTGTCAAACTCCACGCCAATACCCTTGAGCGTGTAGGTGTCGCTGCAGTCTGAGAAGCATATCACGCTCTTCTTCTTGCCTAGGAAATTCTTGACGGCGGTGGCCGTCACGGTGTTTTCAGGTATTGGTATCCCGAAGAAAATCACTATGTCGTAGTTCTCAAGGTTCTCCTCTGAGAGCTGCGTGACATATGTCTTCTTGTATCTCAGGAATTCAGGCGTGCAGAACGACTGCAGCGCGCTCGCCATGAAGACATCATATTCAAAGGGATCCTCGCCCTTGTCCTTCACGACCGCCAGCACGCTGAGATCCTTGCCGGGGCTTATCACGAAGTTGAGGATGTTGTCCGGCCCGAAATTGTCCGGAGGCAGGCTGAGCGACGCCCTGCAGTCCTTCGGTTCCAGCGCCGACACGCTGAGCCTGACAATGTTTTCGGATTTCGGCTTCATCGACAGGATCGCCCTGTCCTGTTTCTTGCCGTCGATCGTGAGAGTGACCGGTATGGCGTCCATTGGTTCGGTCGAATAGTTCTTGACCTTCACTATGATCTCGTTCTCGCATCCCGGGAAATATCCTTCCGGCTCCGGTGAGAACGATACAATCCCGGCGTTGAGGAGGCCCGAGCGCATGTCGACCGGCACGAATACCAGGTTCTTGCCCTTGCCGATCCTGTCCATCGCCTCCTTCGTCATCTTCGCATCCGCGAAATAGCATTTCTGGAAGTCGCTTATGAAGTAGATGTTCTGGACGCTCTTTGCATCCGGGTAGGAGCTGATGGCGTTGACAAGGTCTGCAAGCCCGGCTGAATTCGGGGAGATGTCCAGCGCCTTGAGGGCGTCAGGGGGCAAGCCTTGTCCGGGCCCGACCTTCGATATTGTGCTCAGCGAACCGTTGAAGGAGCAGATCGTAGTGGCAGCGTCCGGGGTGGACATGATCTTCTGCACGATGTTCTTTGCAATTTCCAGCCTTGACTTCTCGTCGATCTCCGCCGACATGCTGAAGGTCGTATCGATGATGAGGAGCCTCGTGCCCTTGCTGCCGGTCGACACCGCGCAGCGCGCCAGGAAGAGTACCAGGAAAAGTATGAGCAGGAGCTTGGCGATAAGCTTGAGGATCTCGTTGATTTTGACGTTCTTCCTCTTGACGATGTGGGCGTTCTTCATCCATTCGTAGGCGGCCCAGTACAGCACGATCTTCTTGCGGTTTATGAAAAACATCAATATGATCGGAACCGCCAGGAAGGCGAGGGCCCCAAGTATGAATGGATTGATGAAACTCATTTATACATTTCCAATTGTCGATTGCCGATTTTCCAACCACCCGGCTTCGCCAGGATGCTCCGCCGCGGCATGCAGAACACACAGAAATAAATTACAAATCTATATTCTTTCAATTTTCCCACATCCCACATCCCACATCCCACATCCCACATCCCACATCCCACATCCAGCATCCAGTATCCTGTATCAAGCATCCAGTATCAAGTATCCAGTATCGTATTTCACGCCTTCCTGTACTTCCTCGCGCTCAGGTATTCCGCCAGATGGAAGCCGAAAGGCCTGCTCATGTCGCATAGGATGTAATCGACTCCGAGCATCCTCGCCTTCGTCTTGAACTTGTCCAGGAACTCGCGGAAATTCTTCTCGTAGAGGTCCCTGACGCTTGCGCCCGACACCTCCAGCCTGTTCGTGCCTTCAAGCTCGATCAGCTCCACCCTGCCCATTATGTCGAAATTCAGCTCGAGCGGATCAACTATCTGGAGGAGCACCACTTCGTGCTTGTCGTCGAGGAGGCGCTTTATACCTGTAAATGTGTCTTCGATGTCGCCGAAGAAGTCGCTTATGACGAATACGATCCTCCGCCGGCCGATCTGTTCGGCAAGCTGCGAGATGACCTTCCCTACGGCAGTCGGATTCTTGAGCTCAGTCCCTTTGAACTGCGTCGCTATCTTGGATATGATCTCCTCGCTGCCGGTCGCCTTGATCGTTGAGAGGATGCGGTTGTCGAAGAATACTGCGCCCACGCTGTCCGACTGGTTCACTATGACGTTGCTGATCGCGGTAGCCATGAACGCCGCATAGCTGATCTTCGAGCCGTGCTGGTATTCGAACTTCATGCTTTCGCTGACGTCGATGACGAGATGGGAGATGAAGTTGGTTTCCTGGGCGTACTGCTTTATGAGGTATTTGCCGACCTTGTAATATGCCTTCCAGTCGAGATGCTTCACATCGTCGCCCGGCACATATCCCCTGTGGCCTGCAAATTCGATCGCGAACCCGTGGAAGGGGGACTTGTGATCGCCTACAAGGTTGCCTTCGACCATGCCCGAGGGCTTTATGCCGATATGCGACAGTTTGGCTATGGTGTCGGCGTCGAAATATTTCAACCAGATTTTTTCTGATTCAGCCACAATTACGCTCTCCCCGTAAATGCAATCCGACAATCTATCGCCTGTTCCTTATATAATAAACATAAGAAACACTTTTTTCTTAATTTTATTTGTTTTATCACTTTTCAGATTCAAAACATTTCCCCGCCGATGTTTTTATTCCTTTAAATAGATACACCGTGTATTGTATTGAAAGAATGTATCTTTCAAACTCCAATACGCAAACCGGATTGATTAATTTCCCTGTTTTTCAGAAAAGGACTGATATATGCCCATTTGACACGGAAACCTTGCTGTGAATTTAGAGGTACCCTTTAATTCTGCTTTGAAAAATCAAACTCACAGCAAATATTAGTGCCAGACAAGTGTAGATTAGCGGTTGAAGATAGAATCCTGTTGGATATAGGGAATTCCGTAGCGGGCTGTCTTTCTCGGAGGAGATATGGAAATGAAT
>CAZDNQ010000215.1:0-7649 GCA_964506605.1 uncultured Victivallis sp.
CAAGCGGAGACATGAACACTGTCAACGTCCAGAACAAGGTCAGCATCGCCGAGCCGAAGCTTCCTGCGGAGGTCAAGGCGCAGGGGCTGATCGTGAAGGAGAAGTCCAGCAACATACTCCTCGTCATCAGCCTGTATTCCCCGAAAGGGACTTATGACCCGATCTTCCTTAGCAACTACGTCAACATCTACATCCGCGACGAGATCATGAGGATAAGCGGGGTGGGCGACAGCACGACCCTTGGCGCGGCCGTCTATTCGATGCGCCTGTGGATGAATCCGGACAGGATGGCCGGGCTCGGGCTTACCGCTTCAGATGTGATCAACACCATAAAGCAGCAGAACGTGCAGGTGTCGGCCGGTGCAATCGGCGAGTCGCCGTGCGCTCCGGACCAGCCTTTCCGGTTCACCATCCAGACCCAGGGCCGGCTGGATTCGGTGAAGCAGTTCGAGGAGATAGTGGTGAAGGCGATGCCGGACGGGAACAATGTCAAGCTCAGAGACATCGGCCGTGTCGAACTCGGCGCGGAGAACTACAATTCCGAAAGCACCCTCAACGGGAAACCGGCCTCCCTGCTGGCGGTCTACCAGCTGCCGGAGGCGAACGGCATCCAGATAGCCCAGGCGTGCAGGAAACGTCTGGACGAGCTCAAGAAGAACTTCCCTCCTGATCTGGACTACGGAATCCAGTATGACACGACGAAATTCATCAAGGCGTCGATCGAGGAAGTTGTCAAGACGCTCTATGAGGCGGTGTTCCTTGTAATACTTGTGACGTTCCTCTTCCTCCAGTGCTGGCGCTCGACGCTCATACCGACAATCGCCGTTCCAGTATCCCTGGTCGGAACCTTCGCAGTGCTGCTCGCAATGGGGTATTCGATCAACCTGATCACCCTTTTCGGGCTTATCCTGGCGATCGGGATTGTAGTCGACGACGCGATCCTGGTCATAGAGAACGTCAATCACCTCATGAGTTCCGAGAAGCTGTCGCCGCGTGACGCCGCCAGGAAGACCATGGACCAGGTGACGGGCCCGATCCTCGCGACAACGCTCGTCCTCCTCGCAATGTTCATCCCGGTCTGTTTCCTTCCTGGAATCACCGGCGAGATGTACCGGCAGTTCGGTGTTACCATTTCTGTTGCGGTGCTGATCTCCTCCATCAACGCGCTGACCCTCAGCCCGGCCCTCTGCGCCACTCTGCTGAAACCAGAGGTTGAAGGGAAGAAGCTGTTCTTCATATTCAGATGGTTCAATGGGGTTTTCGACGCCACCACCAGAGGGTATTCAAAAATTGCAGGTCTTGTGATCAGGAAGGCTTTCATAGTGATGGTGGTCTATGCCGGCCTCATGTTTGCGAGCTGGAAGATCTATGGAATGCTTCCCACCGGTTTCATCCCCAACGAGGACCAGGGCCTGTTCATGGTGAATGTCCAGCTCCCTGAGGCCTCCTCCCTCCCCCGCACAACCAGGATAACAAACATCGCCACCGAGGCGATGCTCAGCGTTCCGGGCATGACGGATTCCCTTGCGACGACCGGCTACAGCATCATCACCGCGACTTCAGCGGCGAACAACGCGTTCATAATCGGTGTATTGGACGACTGGGCCAAACGCAAGTCCCCGGAACTGGGGCAGGAATCAGTGATGCGCAAGATACACGCCAAGTTCATGGCGATCCCAGGGGCCATGATAATGCCCTTCAATATTCCGGCGATCCCCGGGCTTGGCACATCGGGAGGTTTTTCGTTTGTCCTGCAGGACACCACCAGCTCTGATCCCCAGAGGCTTTTCCAGGCGATGAACCAGGTGGTGCTTGAGGCGAACCAGCGTCCTGAGATCTCTGGCGCGTTCTCGACGTTCCGCGCAAGCATCCCGAGGATATTCCTCAAGTTCGACCGCGAGAAGGCGCTGAAGCTTGGTGTCTCCATAGATGAGATAAACACCGTGCTCAAGGGGCTTGCCGGTTACACCTACATAAACGACTTCAACAAGTTCGGCAAGACATACAAGGTGGAGATGCAGGCCGACTCCAAGTACCGAGCCGAACTGGACGACATCATGGGGCTGCATGTCAGGAACAACAAAGGGGAGATGGTCCCGATAAACACCCTGGTGATCCCTGAAACCCGTTTCGGGCCGCAGTATCTCAACCGATACAACCTGTTTCCGTCCGTTACAATCAACGGCAGCGCGGCGCCGGGATACAGCTCCGGCCAGGCGATGAAGGTCATGGAGGAGGTTGCCGCCAAGAACCTGCCCGCGGGGATGAAGTATGAATGGACTGACATGTCGTACCAGGAGAAGCTCGCCGGCAACAAGGCCGCGATAATATTCGCGCTCGCACTGTTTTTCATATACCTGTTCCTGGTCGCCCAGTATGAGAGCTGGATGATTCCGTGGGCGGTGATCCTCTCGGTGCCGGTTGCATTCTTCGGTGCGCTGATCTTCCTATGGCTGCTGAAAATTGACAACAACATCTATACGCAGGTCGGGTTCGTACTCCTGTTCGGAATCGCCTGCAAGACGGCCATCCTCATCGTCGAGTTCGCCAAGGAAAGCCACGAGAAGGGCATGAATATAGAAGAGGCGGCCGCACATGCCGCCAGGCTCAGGTTCAGGGCTGTCATGATGACGGCCATAGCGTTCGTGCTTGGCGTGACGCCGCTCGTAATAGCCTTCGGCGCCGGGGCGGTCAGCCGCCGTTCGCTGGGGACTGTCGTCTTCGGTGGAATGCTCATATCCTGTATATTCGGCACGATCCTCGTCCCGTCATTCTTCGTGGTGATCCAGAAGATGATCAGCAAGTTCTCCGGAAAGAAGTAGGTACGGGCTTCAGCCTGTACCATGCTTCCATATATTGGCGCCATCCCCTCAAAATAAGAAAGCCGGGTTTATGAAAACCGGCTTTCTTTAAATCGTAAAATAATTTTCTGGTTAGAACAGGGAATCCATCTTTTCCATGTCTTCAGGCCTTGCCCATCCGCGGTTGATATAACCCTGGACGATCTTTCTTGCGACTTCCTTTGATGCGCGGTTGGCGTCGGCCTCAACCGTGGACATGAACGTCTCGCTTACTCCTGCGGCGCCTGCGCCGACAGCGGAGGATACAAGCAAGGTGCCTGCGGCTGCTCCGCCTGCGACAGGGACGGCGAGACCGGGCTTGAGGCTGCCGGAGGTGGTAACCATTCCCTTGGCTATCATCTTGCCGCCCTGGTAGCATTCCATAAGAGCCTGGATGTCTCCGTTCCCGAGACCGAATCCGACCCATACCCTGAGGGTCTGGTTGCCCTGGTCGATCCTGACGAATTTTCCGGTAACGATCAAGGTGGAATCCGTCGGCTTGACTCCGTCGGCGGGTTTTCCGGCACGTATTCCGGCGCGGCGCAGGTTTTCGACAAGCCCGTCGGAGAGGGCTTTTGCAACCGCATGGCCAATCTTCAGTTCCTGCTCATTGGGGGTCTGATCACTGGACTCCCTCATCGCCTGGGCGGCGAAGCCGTGGTCGAGGTTCACTTCCTTGGCTGAGACGGCGCAGTCATATACGAGCACGAAGTCAGGCTTCACAAGCTGGGTCTGGGGCTTTGTCAGGACGTCCACGTTCGCCGAGGCGCAGCCGACAGTCAATAGGATTGTTGCAGTTGTCGCCAGAAGGAAGTCATAAGAATTTTCTTCATTGCAGCTCCTTTATAATGGTTGATTATATTCCAGAAATATAAATCCACCGATGTAAGATTTCCATGGTTGAAAGAATGACTTTTGAAGTTTTGAGGCAATGGGAGGAGGCATACTTGAAAACATCCGGGGCTCAGAGGATATTAAGCGTCCAGCCAAGCATAACTTATATTAAAGGGGTTCGCATGAAGATACTTCTGATCTGCATGTCATTGTCTCTGGCTCTTCTCTGCGGTTGCGGCATCTTGTCGAAGGAGCCATACAGGCCTGTCAACTACTACGATCTTGACTGCAAGGCCGCGGTCAATGAGGCGTTGAACATCAGGATCGACGAGGTCTCTTCGGTGAGGCCTTATTCCGAAAAGATGGTGTTCAGGATTTCCGGGAACCGCCTGGAGATAGATGAATTCAACCGCTGGGCCGACTCCCCGGCGGAGCTCGTGAGGAAATATTTCACGCTGGCATTCCAGAAGAAGTCTCCGGAAGCCCCGGCGTTGGAGCTGAAGGCCGAGATACTGCAGTTCGAGGCCGACCTGGAGAATCGGTCGGTGAAAATTGTGATACAGGCGGCTGTCTCCGGACAGAAAACCGTCTCCGACAGGATCTACAGCCAGAATGTCGCCCTGGAAAAGGTCACCGGCGAGAATTTCGCCAGAGGAGTTGAAACAGCGCTGTCCAAAATCGTGGAAGAGATTTCAAAGGACGTCGCCGGAAAGAAGTGATTTGAACATATGATCTCGCTGGAAATAAAAGACCGCATGCTCAAGGTGAGTTCGCTTCCTGAGAGAGAGATGTCATTCAAGGAGCTGCAGGACTCATACGACGGGGTCAGGAAGCTCCTGACCAAGGATGTTTCGGGAGTGTCGATAGATCTTGCGAAGATCGCAGCCTCCAACTATTCCGTGATGACCTTCATTATCGGCTGCGGAGACCTCTGTTCCCGCAGGAAGGCGAGGATCGTCTTTGAAAACCTGGCGGACGAGGCGCTGTCTGCGAACCTCGCAAAGCTGGGCTTCGAAAAGGACGGGATGTACCATCCCAAGAAATTCCGCAAGGAAAAGCCGGAGTCGGTGTTCCTGTCGGCGGGAGATGCGTGCTACAGGATCGCGGCAGACGCAAGGAGGCTGCTCAGTTTCATCGGGGACATATGCAAGTCGTTCTACTATTTTATAAGGCATCCGTTCAAGCTCGATCTCAGGGAGGTTGTCTACTACATGGACAAGAGCGGGGCCGATGCAATCCCGATCGTCATGCTGATATGCTTCCTGATCGGGGTCATCCTCGGGTTCCAAGGCATAACGCAGATGAAGAGGTTCGGGCTGGAGATATACATCGCCGACCTAGTAGGGCTCGCGCTTGTGAGGGAGCTTGGCCCGCTGATGGTGGCCATGATATGCATCGGCCGCGCCGGCTCGGCGTATGCGGCGGAGCTGGGGACCATGAATGTCGCGGAGGAGATTGATGCCATGGACACCATGGGGCTCAAGCCGGCCAGGTTCCTGGTCGTGCCCAAGCTGATCGCCCTGGCGGTGGTCATGCCCATGCTTGTCGTCATCGGCAATGTCAGCGGCATAATCGGAGGACTTTTCATAAGCATGGGCATGACGGATCTTTCCATGACGGAATATCTCAACAGGACCATTGATTCCCTGATTCCAGCCAACATTGCTGAATCGCTGGTCAAGGGCGTTGTTTTCGCATGCATAATCGCAGGGGTCGGATGCTTCCGGGGGTTCCAGTCGGACAAGGATGCAAAGGGAGTGGGCAAAGCCACCACCTCGGCGGTTGTCACCGGAATTTTCCTGGTTGTGATAGCGGACTTTTTCGTGACATTCATATTCCCGCAGATAGTTGAGCTTTTCGGGGTGAACTATTCAGGCAACTTCTGAAGATCAGAGGGGCTTGGATTGGAATATTCTCATGATTCGTCCGCCGCGGCGGACGAATCCGGCGGAGTGCGCAGGCGGCCAGGACATGGCGTCTGGCATAAGGTAAGGATAATTATGGTCGCAAAAGACAAAAAGACAGTGATTGAAGTCAGGGATCTTGAGATAGGCTATGAAGACATGATCGTCCTCAAGGATCTCAATTTCAGCGTCTCAAAGGGGGAGGTATTTGTCATCCTGGGCGGATCCGGCTGCGGGAAAAGCACCCTGCTGAAAAACATAATAGGCCTTTACGAGCCGGTTTCCGGGGACATCCTCATAAAGGGGAAGAACATGGCGAAGGCGACCGAGAGGGAAAAGGATGATCTGTTCTTGGAATTCGGAGTCCTCTACCAGTCTGGGGCGCTTTTCAGTTCGCTGACGCTCGAGGAGAATGTCTCGCTGCCACTGAAGGAGTTCA
Organism: uncultured Victivallis sp.; assembly: GCA_964506605.1. GTDB lineage: Bacteria > Verrucomicrobiota > Lentisphaeria > Victivallales > GWF2-50-93 > GWF2-50-93. Next base: position 6,018 of record CAZDNQ010000215.1, read on the forward strand.
CGGATCTTTCCGAGAACATGATTTCCTCGATAGCGAAGCTGAAGCTGAGCCTGGTCGGACTGGAGGGCTTTGAAATGTTCCTGCCATCGGAGATAAGCGGGGGCATGAGGAAGAGGGCGGGCCTCGCCAGGGCCATGGTGCTTGATCCGGAGATACTTTTCTTCGACGAGCCATCCGCGGGCCTCGATCCCATCTCATCGGCCGATCTTGACAGGCTCATACTTGAGCTCAGGGACACTCTTGGATGCACGATGGTGATAGTCACACATGAGCTCGACAGCATATATTCCATCGCGGACAGGGTCATCATCCTCGACAAGGATAAGAAGGGGATAATAGAGGAGGGGGATCCGAGGAGGCTCCGGGTTGAAAGCGGAAATGAGTGGGTCAGGAGATTTTTAAACCGTTCAAATATGAGGGGATGAGCATATGAGCAATATCGGGAATAAATACAAGGTGGGGGTCCTGGCGATTGCCGCCTTCGCACTTCTTGTCATCGGCCTTGTGGCGCTGGGATCCTTCAGGTATTTCAAGCAGGCATACGGTTTCATGACAATCGTCACCGCTTCAGTGCAGGGGCTTGAGAAGGGGGCGAAGGTCAAGATCAAGGGGGTGACGGTCGGCAGCGTCTCAAAGATCCAGCTGAGCCCCGACATGAAGCAGATCTACATATTCATGAAGTTCGACAGCGACTCCTTCTCAAAGGCGGCCGCGACGCCGCAGGTCCCCGGATTCAAGGCGATGCCCAGGGCTGAGGCTCTGGAAATCTTCAACGAGAAAGTCTCTGAATATGTGGAGAAAGGGCTCCGCTGCCAGCTCCAGTACGGCGATATCACAGGCAGCATGTATGTGGATCTTGCAATGTTCGATCCGAAAGATTACCCCCCCCGTGATTTTGACCTGCCTGAAGAACATCCGGCATATGTGCCTTCCATACCGTCGGTCACCATCGGGAACATAATCGACGAGATCCATCATGCCACCCAGAATGTCGCAAAGATGGATCTGCAGAAGATCTCCGACCAGCTGAACCTCTTCCTCGAAAAGGCGAACAGCCTTCTAAACGACGACGAGATCAGGAAGATCATAAAGGATGTCCAGTCCATCAGCGCCAACCTCGACCAGCTGGTCGTGAGGGTCAACGACGTGCTGGACAAGAAACGGCTCGAGGAGATGACCGATTCCGTACAGAAGACCTTCAAGAACTTCAACGATACTCTCGATGCGGTGGAAAGGCTGTCGGAAGACGCGAGGAGCGAACTCAGGAACGCGAAGCTGGCGGAGACTTCGGACAAGGCCAGGACGCTCCTGGATAACTCGAACACGATGGTCAGGAACATCGATGATCTGAGGGCGGAGCTGAGGAGGAGCATGGACGATATGCAGGAGTCGATCAGGTCCGCGAAGGAACTGGTGGACTATCTTGAGAGGAATCCGAGCTCGCTCATATCCGGGAAGCCGGACAGGCCGGTTGTCGAACCGAAGTAGGCAGTGCGAAGCCTGTTTTGCTATTGATAACAGGGGAATTAGGGTTAATTCGTGGATTTCGACGAATGTATCGATACGAACCGCGCGATGAAGATGGCGACATACATTATCCCGACGATTGACTCTATGACGCATACGGCCCTT
>CAZDNQ010000216.1:0-7644 GCA_964506605.1 uncultured Victivallis sp.
GCCTTGTCATCCTTCACGACGAAGGCTGGCAGGACGACCGGCTCGCCCATCACGTTGTCCTCGTTGATTTCGAAGAAGGCCGCGGCGGCTTCCACAGGTGTCCTGACAAGATCCCTGTCAGCTGCGATTTCAAACTGTCCGGTCTTGAGAGGCTTGCCGTCGGAGGTATAGAAGATCAGTCCCCCCTTCGAAAGCGCGAACATGCTTGTGTAGACATACGTCCTGTCACCTTGCTTTACAAGGAAACCGGTAGCAGCTCCCTTGTCTGATCTTATCGCGACCAGCTTCTGGGGTGAGGCGAAGTCCTGGGACTGTGCGCATAATGCCAGGACAAGCACCGAGAAAGACAGTATTGTGAGACGGATGTTCATAGGTTTTAAAAGCTAAAGGTGCTTGAATTATTTTCAAGCCGGACAGGAATTATTTTCCGACAAGTAGGACTTTTCCCTGGAATGTATTGCTCCATTTGCAGTCAGGGCGCTCGAATAGAGAATGAATCCGTCGACGGGGAACTCCTGCGGCAGCATGTCCTTGAACATGCCTTCCAGCTTCGATACTTCCTTCTGCTGGACATCCTTGAGCCTGGCGACAGTGATGTGCGGGGTAAATCTGCGGGTTTCGCGTGGGAGACCGTTCAATTCCAGGATATCGTCGATGTCGTTCTTGAGGGCTGACAGCTTCGGACTTTCCGCGCATCCGAGCCAGAACACCGAAGGCCTCCTCGCGTTCGGGAAGAAGCCGCAGGAATTCATTTCAATGCAGAATCGCCTGAACTTGACTGCATCCAGCGATTCCCTTATCCTCTGAAAGTTCTCCTCGTTGGCGTCGCCGATGAAGCTCAAGGTGAGATGGATCTGCTCCCTCTCGGTCCATCTGACGCCCGGGAGGTTCCTGCGAAGTTCGCAGATTTTCCCGCGCAGCGCGTCCGGCATGTCGATCGCTATGAAGAGACGCGGCATTGAAACTCCTTGGAGAATTGGATTCATGGATTAATGTAATGCCTGGGCAATGGAAATAAAGGCCTGTGGAACCATAACGGAGCGCTGGCATCCTGCCGGCAACAATTACAGGTGTATATAATGCATAAATTACATGAACATCATCTTCTCCTCTGCGATCTCGATGGAACTCTGATTGATTCCAGGGAGGACCTGGCGACTGGTGTCAATCTGATGCGGGCTGACTATGGCCTGGATCCGCTGACGGTGGACACGGTCACAAAGTATGTCGGCAACGGCGCTTCCAAGCTCGTGGAGAGGGCGCTCCATGGCGCTGATGTCTGCCATGATGAGGCGCTGGAGAAGTTCAAGAAACATTACCGCGACAACATGTTCGTGAAGACACACCTGTATGCCGGAGTCAAGGAAGGGCTCAATGAGCTCCACTCCCATGGCTGGAAGATAGCTCTGACCAGCAACAAGCCTTCCGACAAATGCGAGGACATCCTCAAGCACTTCAAGGTAGACCATTATTTTTACCTGATCCTCGGTGGCAGCCACAAGTATCCTTTGAAGCCGGAACCCGAGAGCATTTTGATCGCCATGAAGGAGACAAAGGCGAGTCCGGAAAACTCCTGGATCATCGGCGACAACCATACAGACCTCGAGGCCGGACGCCGCGCCGGTATAAAACGCTGCTACGCAAGATATGGCTTTGGACATATAGGCTCAGAGGACTTCGACATGGTCGTCGACTCCTTCATGGAGTTCGTGGATAAAGTCAGAGGACAGACGACAGCAGGCAGATGATGATCATATGCAGACAGATTATGGAAGTTGATTTGTCTTTTACGCATTTATGCGTAATACAATAATAGCCTAGGGCTTCAGCCCTAGGTAATGAATAATAGAGAATACGCCCTGAAGGGGCGAAAGAAGAAGGGTGGCGCATGTCCCAATCATTGTCAAATCTTCTATGTCATGTGGTTTTCTCAACGAAGAACAGAACCAATCTTGTTCAGCCCGAAATTGAAGATGAACTTTATTCGTATATTTGCGGAATTGTCAAAGGACAGAAAGGTGAAGTTCTAGAAATAGGCGGAACGCTAAACCATGTTCATATACTGGCACGGCTCCATCCTTCTATTTCCTTGTCTGACATGATGCGGTACATAAAAGGCGGATCATCAAAATGGATTCATGAAAAAGGCGTTTCATTGTTTCAATGGCAGAGAGGATATGGAGTTTTTTCGGTCAGTGAGTCCGTTTTGGAACAGGTTGCAGAATATATTCGTAACCAGAAGCAACATCATATGAAATATTCATTTGAAAAGGAGTACCTGCTTCTTTTGGAGAAACATAAGATCAAATATGATGAGAATTATATTTGGGAATGATTCCGTCCCTGCAGGACGAAATGGATTTTTGGGATTTGTACCTAGGGTTGAAACCCTAGGCTTTTTATTATTAAATCCTTTCAGGATTGTAATTGCGAGGCTGGATGACGAAGATCTTTAAAAGCATGACCGTGTTGATTTAAATAGGCATATGCCATGTGACTGCGTATGCGATCGCGTTCTCGAAAATCATCAAGGTTGGGACTTTCTCGAGACGATTCCTGCTTGTGCTAATGGCAAGCATCGCCATATGGTTGCTCTCTCTTGCTGTTGGGATGGTAATCTCATTCAACCTTTGGGGAACATGAAAAAATCTTTCTCCTGACACCTGACCACTGACACCTGTCCTCTGTCGTCTGATTCCTACCTTCCCATATGGTTTCTTCTGTATTCCCCCGGTGCAGTTCCGTAGTATTTCTTGAAGAGCTTTGAGAAGTGGTATAGGTCGTAGAAGCCGCAGGTGTCGGCAATCTCCTCTGTCTTTCTTCCGCCTTCCCTGAGCATGGCCGCCGATCTTTCGAGCTTCTTGAGGATAAGGAACCTGGCTGGCGGGACCTCGAAGGTCTCCTGGAAAAGCCTACGGAAATGAGGATAGGAGACTCCGGCATCCTGTGCTGTTTTCCGCCAGTTCCAGTCAAGTGTCGGGTTGCTTCCGATCTTTGCGGCGATTTTACGGATTTTCATGACAGGCTCCGGTTCATCCTGTCTGCTTACAGGTTGTTCATGGAGCTGGATGAGTATCTCCTCGAGCATATGGAGGGTCCTGAATGTGGGTTCACGTGATAGTGCCAGCTGTGACAGGAGCTGGTCAAACGCTTCGGTGAATTTCACAGGCTCGCTGATTTCAATTACAGGATTGGAGAGTGGAAACATTCCGGTCCTGGCGTATGAGTCGGGAAGCTTTCCCTTGAACGAGACGAAACGATGGTTCCAGGTGCCGCCGTCACGGCGTCCGAAGCGGAAATAAGGGGCGGGGTATGTAAGCCAGACGAGCGGTCCTTTCAATCTCACCACGGGTTTCCTGTCGACATGGAGATCAAGCTCGCCGCGTTCCGCATACTGGATGACATAGTAGCTGAAATACTTGTCTACCCACGCGTTGCATTCAGGTACGTGGTTGAAGCCGATGAACTCAAGAGAGCCTGTTGAATTAATGATCATATTATACAAAATAATAAATATATTCTACATTTACTCCTCTGATAATATAATTAGATTATACAAGAATAAAAGGAGAATCATGCCATGAAAAGCGAATTTGATGTAAGCAGGCTGAAGGAATATCTGGATTTCGACTATGACCGCATCGAAATGGCGAGGAAGCGCCAGTGCAAGGCGTGGCGCATGGAGAAGCTTGAAGTGCCTATCCTCTTAATAGGGGACAAGCTTTCGGAGAAGCAGGAGGAGATCCCGGCATACGACCTCCAGCAGGTCTTCACAGACAAAACCAAGATGCTCCTGCGTGAAGCAAGAGGTGCATGTTCCGCCGGAAATGGCAGGAGCGACAGCGTGCCATCCATAAGGGCGAATCTTGGAACAGGAATCATGCTCTCCTGCCTCGGGCTGGAGCAGGAGACCTTCCCGGACAAGATGCCATGGCTCCACGAGCGCCTCACCAAGGAGCAGATCTCCAAGCTCAGGCCTGATGACATCAGGCAGCAGGGCAGCTTTGCGCGAGGTCTTGAGATGATGCGCTATTTCAAGGAGACGATGGGCGATGCTTTACCGATATATGTAATGGACACACAGGGACCGTTTGACCTGGCGCATCTCATGTTGGGCGACGACATTTTCCTGGAACTCTACGACGATCCCGCCTTTGTCCATCACATGATGGAGATATGCCTGGAACTCGATATAAGGGCGCACCGCTGGATGAAGGAGGCGATAGGCGAGCCCATGACCTCCCTGCACCACAGCAATGCAATTTATTCCGACAGTTTCGGCATAAGGATCTGCGAGGACACGACCGCGCTGCTTGGAGACGAACAGATACGAGAATTCGCAATTCCATATTCGAAAAGACTTGCGCGTGAATTCGGTGCGGCCTGGGTGCATTACTGCGGATACAATGAGAATCTTACTGATGCGATCTTGGAGCAGTCCGAATTCAAGGCGTTGAACTTCGGCCACATCCCGGGACACGAGCATGAGATAGACTTCTATGCCAACATGGAGAAGTTCGCAAAGGCCGGGAAGGTCAATTTCAACAGCTGGCCGAAGTTCTCTGACGAGACTGCCGAAGCCTATATCGGACGAATCCATAAATATGCTGCACAAGGCGTGCTTGCCCCATGCATGGGAGTGTCGGATGCTCTTTCAAAAGCCGGATTCAAGACCGCTTCAGATGTCTTGAAGTATTGGAGGAACCTGAGTGCGGCTGCCGAAGACTGATTTACTTCACTTCCACGACTTCCGCCTCCGCATGCCCTAGCACGCCGTCAGCCATGCTGATATGGCCGATCCTGCGCCAGTCGCGTCCGAGGATCCTGGTGCCATGGGCGTCGGCGGCCACCGGATCGAACGACGCGATGAGCATGTTCGGAGCAGGATCGCAGTGCGCACCCCATAGATGTGCTTCGGCCATGCCGACTGTCGCATCGATGACGGTGAAGTCCGGGGTCCGGTACCTGTTGAGATCGAATATCGCCTCCTGTATGCGCTCATGGAATGCGGACTTCTTCCAGCTGCCGGCATTATAGTGCCTGGGAGGTGCGGCGCCCATCATGTTCTTCATCGTGAGCGTGACGTCCGCCATCGAATGGGCTTTGAGCACCGGCACTGAGATCAGAAAGGTTTCCATGATGATTGCCGGAAGATGCATATCCGGCCAGCGCCTGCATTCCTTCTTTGACAGGCAGACCGTCTCTTCACAGTTAAGGTCTATAAGCTTGACGTTTTTTTCATACGCCATGTCGACATATCCGAGCTGCTTGAACGGGGTAGGGGTCTCATAATCAATGGAGCCGCATCCTTCTCCGACAATTATTTCAAGCGAAGGATTTCTGCTCCGGATATAGTCGATGATGCAGGACACAAGTTCGACAGGAGTGGTTATCGGAGGAGGGGACGCCTCGACAAGGTTTGGCTTTATAAGGACTTTCTTCTTGAGGGAAGACAACGTCTTGTCAAGTCCGGAGGCATCAAGCAGTCTGGGAACGCTTGCCTTCCATCCTGAGAAATTAACTTTGTAAACAGGCTGTTTAATTAATTGCCCTGACATATATTATCCTCTCTATAGTTAAAATATCACACGAACATCAAGCATTCCATGGACTGGAAGAACGAAAAAGTGCTGGTGACAGGTGGCGGCGGGTTCCTCGGGAGGAAGATTATCGAGGAGCTTGCCGGACTCGGCTGCGCGTCCATACGCTCGCTTGGCAGGAAACCACAGCCCGAACTTGAGAAGACTGGGGTAGAGGTCGTCTGCGGCGACATCCAGGACATCGCATGTGTTTCGAAGGCCTGCGAATCCCGCAGCATTGTAATCCATACGGCGGCCCTGGCCGGTGTGTGGGGGAGATATAGCGATTTTTTCGGGAGCAACGTTACTGGTACGCAGAACATTATCGACTCGTGCAGGAAGCATAATGTCAGTTCGCTTGTCCACACCAGCTCGCCAAGTGTCGCATATTCCGGCAATACCGAAAACGCCGACGAGTCTGCACCATATCCTGAAAAGTATCTTGCGTACTATCCGGAGACAAAGGCGGTCGCCGAACGTGCCGTACTCAAGGCGAATTCCGCAGATTTCGCGACGGTGGCTCTGCGCCCGCATCTTATCTGGGGGCCGGGGGATCCGCATCTTCTTCCGAGGGTAATTGATAGGGCGAGGAAAGGGAAGCTCATGCAGGTTGGAGATGGCAGGAACCTTGTTGACATGACCTATGTCGACAATGCCGCCTATGCGCACGTGCTTGCCGCCGAAGCCCTGCGAAGTTCGCAGAAGGCGAATGGCAAGGCGTATTTCATAAGCGACGGGAACCCTGTGGTGCTCTGGAACTGGATCAATGATCTGCTGGAGGAGCTTGGAATCCCGCAGGTCAAAAGGAAGATATCATATAGGACAGCTTATATGATTGGAAGTATTCTCGAACTGATATATATGAGAGGACCGCTTCGCGAACCTCCGATGACACGTTTCGTCGCAGGACAGCTTGCCTTTTCGCATTATTTCAACATCTCTGCGGCGAGGAACGATCTGGGATACAAGCCCAGGATTGGACCGGATGAAGCCCTGGAAAAAACAGTTGAATGGCTGAAGACTATTTGAAGTTCGGCAGGTCGTACTGGTGGTGAGAGATATTTTTCCTGGCACGCTTCTTCGTCTTTTTGATGCCGTGGCGCTTGATTGCGAGATTGAGGATGTTCCCTATCATCCCATTGTATGAGAATCCGCAGAGCTGGGCGGCCTCCGCCATGCTCGTCTCCTTGCTGATGTCGGGATTGGCGTTCACATCGAGCACATAGAATATTCCGTTCCTCAGCCGGATGTCTATCCTGCCGTAATCCCGGCATCCAACTGTCAGGAAGGCCTTGGTGGCGATCTCCCTCAGGTTCTCATGTTCCCTCTTTGAGAGTTCGGCGGGCACCTTGACCTTTGTCTTCCTGTAATGGAGTGAATCCGGCTCGAACTTCGAGTCATATGTGCAGAGCCTGTCGTGGATGTTCTCGAACGCGGAGAAATCCATCTCGGCCGGCGGAAGCATCTTCAGCTGCTTGTGCCCCCAGATTGTGACATGGAATTCCCTACCGTCGATGAAGTCCTCGACAAGCGCGGGCTGGGAGTATGTATGGAGGACGTACGAAATCCTCTTCCTGAGCTCCTTCTTTGTAAGTATGACGGCCTCCGGAGTAATGCCATAGCTGCAGTGTTCCATGGCCGGTTTTACGATGGCGGGATAGAAGTTCCAGTCATCGAACAGAAGCTGTGGCGATTCGTATATCCGCCATTTCGGCGTCGGAATACCGTTCCGCTCAAGCAGCATCTTGGTGCGTTTCTTGTCCCAGCAGAGGTTGAGCGTTGACGAGTCCGAACCGGTGAACGAGAACTTGAGGGATTCCATGATCGAGGCGACGGCCGACTCGCTGTGTTCAATGCCCGGCAGCGATTCACAGCAGTTGAAGATGACGTGGGATTCGGGATTGTATACGTTTATAAGGGAATAGAGATCCGTGTTTTTCAGCGGGATGTTCCTGACATTATACCTGCTGCTGCGGATGGCGGTCTCAATGCTCTTTATTTCCTTGATGGCATTCCGTTTTTCAGCCGGAGTCCAGGAACTGTCCATGTTGTGGACCAGCAGGAC
>CAZDNQ010000217.1:0-7628 GCA_964506605.1 uncultured Victivallis sp.
AGCCGTGTCACCTGAGGATGACATTGAAATAAGACGCATGACTATCCGCAACATCTCATCGCGGGAAAGGATTCTTGATCTCACCAGCTATTCGGAGGTGGTCCTCGCCGAACCGCTGGCCGACATGTCCCATCCCGTGTTCAACAGCCTTTTCATACAGACTGAACTGATTCCAGACAAATCCGCCATCATATGCACCCGACGCAAGCGTTCGGAAGCGGAACAGGTCCCGTGGATGTTCAAGAGCATGGTCGTCCACAACGGACAGCCTGTGAAGGGATGTTCATTCGAGACCGACCGGAAAAAATTCATAGGCAGGACCAGGAGCCCCTTGGATCCGGCCGCGATGGACGCTGTCGGCCAGCTTTCAAATACCTCAGGCATGGTGCTTGATCCGATAGCATCCATAAGGCGCAGAATCACCATACCTCCGGGAGATTCAATCATGGTTGATCTCATAATGGGTGTTTCATCCAGCAGGGACCAGTCAATGCTCCTCATCGATAAATATAGGGACTACCGCCTGGCCGAACGCGTCTTTGACATTGCCTGGACCCATAGCCAGGTGCTTTTACAGCATCTCAGATCTACGGAAGCCGACGCCCAGCTCTTCGGCAAGCTCGCCAGTTCGATCATCTATTCAAGCGCACGGCATCGTGCCAGCGCCAGCATAATCTCGCAGAACAACAAGAACCAGTCCTCGTTGTGGCGATACGGAATTTCGGGGGATCTGCCGATAATGCTCATACATACTACGGACTCCGCCGGCCTCGACCTGGTGAGACAGGCGGTAAGATGCTACGCATATTGCCGCAACAAAGGTCTGCGCATGGACCTTGTGATCTGGGTTGATACGGTCGCGGGATACCGGCAGCCGCTACGGGATGAGATTACCGGCATGATAGCCGCCGATTCCGAATCGCAGATGCTCGACCAGCATGGAGGTGTTTTCATCAGGACAACCGACCAGATCCCGGAAGACGACCGCCTTCTTTTCGAGGCGGCGGCCCGTGTATACATGACGGACAGGGCTGGAACTTTCTCAGAGCAAGTTGAACGTAAATTCCGAGGCGAAACGAAATTATCTGTTTTTATTCCGAGACGTTTGCCTCCGCCCAGTGAAGAAGATATTCCAGTCACAAGAAACGATCTTGTCTTTTTCAACGGCTTCGCAGGCTTCACACAGGACGGACGTGAATATGTAATCATACTGGCTCCCGGCGTGGTGACCCCTGCGCCATGGGCGAATGTTCTTGCCAACAGCAGATTCGGAAGCGTAGTAACCGAGTCCGGCTCGGGATACACATGGTTTGAAAATGCCCGGCAGTTCCGAATTACGCCATGGTATAATGATCCTGTCGGCGGAATATCGGGAGAGGCGTTGTACATCAGGGATGAGCAGACTGGGGCATTCTGGTCTCCAACACCGGGTCCGGCCCGGGGTCCAACCACCTATGTCTGCCGCCACGGCCTAGGTTATTCAGCCTTCGAACACAGGCAGAACGATATATTTTCCGAGACAATGATCTATGTTCCGGATGATGCCACGGTAAAGCTGATGCTTGTCAGAATCCGGAACCTGTCGGACCGCGAGAGAAAGCTGTCTGTCACTTCTTTCGCCGAATGTGCGGCTGGTGAGCATCAGGGACGCAGTTCAATGCACGTGGTAAGCAGGATCGATCCCCAGACAAACGCCATTTTTATTGCCAATTCGTTCAATGCAGAATTTCCAAACACGATAATCTTTGCCCAGACAGGCGAGTCCGAACGAACTTTCACAGGCGACCGTACGGAATTCATCGGTCGCAACGGCTCGCTAGAAAGTCCGGCCGCGATGTTCAGGCAGGGCCTTTCCAACAGGGTTGGCTCCGCGCTGGATCCGTGTGCGGCAATCCAGTCATGTATCACGATCCCGCAGGGGCAGGAACGGCATGTCGTCTTCATGCTGGGAGCGGCCAACAGCAAGGATGAGGCCAGAAGCATCATACAGAAGCACAGTTCCAGGACCGGAGCCTGGCAGGCGCTTGAAAAAGTATGGGACTCCTGGAAGCACTGTCTTGGCGCAATCAACGTTGAGACACCTGACGTGGCATTGAACCTCCTTGTAAACAACTGGCTGCTGTATCAGGTGATCGCCTGCCGCATGTGGGGACGCAGCGGATTCTACCAGTCTGGAGGAGCTTTTGGCTTCCGGGACCAGCTGCAGGATTGCATGGCGCTACTTCATTGCAAGCCGGACATGCTGAGAAGCCATATTGTTCTGTGCTCCAGCCGCCAGTTCATCGAGGGTGATGTGCAACACTGGTGGCATCCGCCGTCCGGCAGGGGGGTACGCACACATTTCTCGGACGACTATCTCTGGCTTCCATATGCCGTCTGCCATTACGTCCGCTCCACCAACGACACAGGCATCCTCGATGAAAAGACTTCATTCCTCAGCGGACGTCCGGTCCCTGAAAACGAGGAATCTTACTATGACATACCGTATATTGAAGACAAACCTGCATCCGTCTACGACCACTGTGTCCGCGCCATCGAACTTGCAATGTCCCGTACAGGTGAACACGGCCTGCCCCTCATGGGATGCGGAGATTGGAATGACGGCATGAACATGGTAGGCATTAAAGGAAAGGGAGAAAGCGTCTGGCTTGCTTTCTTCCTCCTGGACGTGCTCCAGCAGTTTGGGAAGATATCAGAAGAACGCAAGGACCTGCAATTCGCCAGGAAGTGCCACGACAAGAGGATGCTCCTCAAGGATAATATTGAAATGAATGCCTGGGACGGACGGTGGTACAAACGCGCATATTTTGACGATGGCAGCCCTCTCGGTTCGCATATGAACACCGAGTGCAGGATCGACTCTATCCCGCAGAGCTGGGCCGTCCTCAGCGGTGCAGCGGATCCGGAAAGAACCAGGAAGGCCATGGATGAACTGGAAAAGAACCTGATCCATCCGAAACTTGGAATTATCAAGCTCTTCGAGCCGCCTTTCGACAAGGCAGCGCCCTCCCCCGGATATATCAAGGGATATATCCCAGGCGTCAGGGAGAACGGCGGTCAATACACGCATGCAGCCGTATGGGCGGGCATGGCTTTCTCAAAGCTCCATGATGTCAGACGCGCCTGGGAAGTTGCAGGGATGATCAATCCAGTAAACCATGGGAGGACATCCGGGCAGATAAAAAAATACATGGTAGAACCATATGTTGTCTCCGCCGACATATACACCTCCAAACAGCATGAGGGCCGCGGCGGATGGACCTGGTATACCGGCAGCGCCGGCTGGATGTACCGTTTCTTCGTGGAAAGCCTGCTCGGCCTGAAGCTGGATGTCGACAAGCTCTCCTTCGAACCGGTTCTTCCTCCGGACTGGAAGGAATTCAAAATTCACTACCGCTACCGTGAAACTGTCTATCATGTCAAAATCCGCATTTCAGGACCTGAGACTTGGATTGTAGGCAGGGTCCTGGTGGACGGCAATGAACAGGAGGACCTGAAGGTCCACATGGTCGACGACCATCAGGACCACAATGTCGAAGTTGAAGCTGGAGGCAGAGGGGCAGGTCCGGTGTAATCAGGTATTTCTTATGGAAGGAGGAAATGGAATATGAATGACTACAACAGGAACTCATGGACGGCAACAGCGAACAAGGTGCTGACAATTTTTATTATTGTCACAGCGCTGCATCTGTTGATCGTTTTAATGATAGGATGGTTCAATACATGGAGAAACAGCATAGTTTCCGAAAACTTCGGACCACCTGTTTCCGCCCAGAAAAGAAACGACCCCATCCGGGAACAGGAGGATATTCCTCCTCAAGACGATAATACGCCCCCTGCGCTTGAGGCTGCTCCCCTTGCACTGGACATGGGACTGCCTCCTTCTCCAGAAACTTCCAACACGAAAGATATTTCACCTCTGCTGGATGAAGCTGAATTGCCTCAACAGCCACTACCGAAAATACAGAATGATAAACATGAGCCTGAAAGGAAAACTTACGATTCTTATACCGTTGCCGAGAGAGATACCCTTTATGAAATAGCCCTGAAATATGGGATTTCCGTAAATGAGCTTCGGGAGGAAAACCATATTGACAACGACCTGATCAGAACAGGCCAGAAGCTGGCGATTCCAAAGGCGGATGATAACAGGAATTTCCAGCCTGCTTCAGATAGTCCGGCATATTTATTTAATCTTGAACCACCAACCCTGGTAAACGCAGCGCAAACTTCAAAATCCAGCAAGACTTATGTGGTGAAAAAGAATGATACTTTGAATAAAATATCCCGTCTTTTCAATATTAATCCCGAAGAGCTGACTAAGATGAATTCAATAAAGGATCCTTCAAGGCTCAAGACTGGAATGATGTTGAAGATTCCAGATAAGCATCTCCGGCGTCGATAAAGGGAAACATGGAATAACTATAACTTATGCCAGGGACAGAGCACAAGGCCTTTTTACATTGTCTAGTCATTAAAAAGACATAACCTGGAGGATTATTTGAGTTATCCCGAGAGGGGGAATAGTACAAAATTGCTGATGAGATTTTATTTATGCATGCTGTCCTGCTCCTGTTGCTTTCTCTCTTTGTCAGGGGCGGGACAGCCATGCATCCTTACACTAATAGAATAAAGCTTGCATGCAATTACAAGATGTGCCAGGAGGGAAAGGGGCCGTATGGAATATGCAATAATATTGACAGTTAAAAGGCCGGAAGCACTTAAGATTCGAAAGGCCGTGACATCAACGGGGGTCAGGGCTGAAAAAGGCGGGCTCTATCCGCATATAAGCCTTGCCGTTATTAAAAGCCTAAAGTGGGACGGCATCGCAACTGCTGCAGAGTCATTGGCTGCAGAAACACCACCTCTCAAGTTGAAATTCTCATCAATCGGTATTTTTCCAGGCACAAATAATATTGTGTTCCTGGCTCCTGTTGTTTCAAAGGAACTTCTGGGGATGCATGGGCTGCTGCACGGGATCCTCAGATCCAGGAGGCTCAGAAGCAAATCTGAATATCTGCCTGGCGAATGGGTCCCCCATTGTACGATCTCAAGAGAAAAAGGCCTGGGATTTCTGCGGATTCTAATGAGGAAAAGGATCTTCAGGCCCTTCCATTTTGACCAGATCCAGATATTCAGGACGCTTCCCTCCGTAAAGCTTATATCATCATTCAATCTTTCAGGCAGGGAATGACGGCTGTTATTCAGACAGAAGCAATGAACTACCCAAACCGGCGCCGAGCAGGCCTCCCGCGCCCATGCTCCCCTTCTCCTGTATGAACTGTACAAGTTTCCTGGGGCTGTAGACTATGGTCAGCTTCCCCTTCTCCATCTTCAGCTCGGACACGATGGAGAGCACGGCCTGTCCGACTTCCGTCTTCTCAACCGCTGAAATCTCTTCAGACAGCCTGCCCTTTATCACATACTCCGGGACTCCCAGCCTGCCAACTGCAATCCTCCCGGGGAGGATGGACATATGTCCGTTGCTTATGCCGGGCACGAAGCTCAGCGTGATATTCAGATATTTGCCGAACGGAGTGCTGAACCCCATGTCCTTCGATAACAGGATTGTAAGCATCCCATCCCTGAAGTACGCGTTCCGGAATTCCTGGTCGCCGCCCTTTGCAGCCATCTGCATTGTGATTCCTGTGACAAGCAGGGCGTTCACCTCGTTCTCGGTCAGCTCGATCTTCTCCATCTCATCAGACCTGCCGCCGCCGGGCTTTTCCGTCATCGCCGCCGCCAGCTTCTCACCTATGTTGACCTTCCTCATCGCGCTCGCGGAATCCTGCATGTCCGGGACCTTGACATCGAACTCAAACGGCTTCTGGTCGATCAGCGACGCCGTGAACCACCACAGCACACCGATGAATATCAGCATCATGACAAAGAATATCGCCGCGAGCCAGAGAAGGACCTTGAAGAGTTTTTTCATGAAATTCCCATATCTGTTTGAAAATCCGCAGCTTCTTTGCTACTGGTTATGCTTTTACGCCTCAAATCGAAAATCAAAAATAGAAAATGAAGATAATCGACTTCCATACGCACTGCTTTCCTGATAAGATAGCACACGATGCGATAATTTCCCTCGAACAGAAGGGGGCGATCAAGGCTTTTACCGACGGTACCCGCGCCGGACTTGAACTCAGCATGCGCGCCGCCGGAATCGATCTGGCGCTCAACCTCCCGGTCGCGACCTCGCCTGACCAGGTCGAAAGCATAAACCGCTGGTCCATGAAGAACAACAGCATGCCGGTCCTCTCGACAGGAGCCATCCACCCGCTTTCAGAGGATCCCGAAAGGATCATATCCGATGTCAGCGGAAAAGGCCTCCGCGGCATAAAGATGCATCCCGAATATCAGGACTTCTCCCCCGACGACACCTCTCTCGACCCGATCTGGAAGGCATGCATACGGCATTCAATATTCGTAGTCTTCCATGCCGGGGCGGACGTCGCATTCAAGATGCCTTTCAGGTCAAATCCGGCGAAATTCGCAAAGCTCCACCGGCGGCATCCGGAACTCAGGATGGTCCTGGCCCACTTCGGATCCTGGACGCAGTGGGACGAGGTTGAGAAGGACCTGATCGGGCTCGATGTCTATCTCGAAACCTCCTTCACATACGGTTTCATGGAGGATGCGAAGTTCGCAGACCTGATCAGGAAGCACGGCGCCGGCAAGGTGCTGTTCGGCACTGACAGCCCCTGGCGCGACCAGAAGAAGGAAGTCGAAGGGATTGGCGGACTGGATCTGGACGACCAGGAAAAGGAACTTATCTTCCACAAGAACGCAGAGAAGCTCCTGCACCTGCAATAGCTTGTCCCGCGAAACATTCTGGAAGCAGCTCGGGATATTATCCCGAGGATGAAGCGGGGTGATACCCCGCGCTACTTTCCTTGACTTAGCAGCATTGCTTCAAGAACCGACATTGATATAAAATCCGGCGGATATCATCATTGGATAAGCGGAATGATACCCGGCGCTGCGGCCGGGGGATGAATATTCTTCTCGTCCACAAGCAAGCTGTCAGCCATGGTCTTGCCGTCGACGTCCGGATCGTAGCGGTATAACGACACGGTATCGAGCCCGTTGGCGGTCTGCGCCGGTGAAATCACCACATAAGTCCGGTTGCTGAACCCTTTCTGGGTCTGAGCCTTGTTGGCCCAGGTTCCGGTGTTGGCATATATTTTTGTGACGGGACCGAGCTGGTTATCCGCCGGTGGCAGACTTTCCGAATTCGACAGGATTTCCTTATTGTATTTGTTATAGCCCTTGAGAAGCGCCATGTGCGTGTGTCCGAAAACGACTATATCTGCGCGCTTAGGGGCAAAGTACTGCTGCTGGGCGGCTACTTCCAGGTCACCCCAGTTAAAGAGGCAGGCACCGGTAAGAAGGGCGGCTACTTCGTCCTCCTGCGAATACACTCCGTTCAGGGTCTGCCTCTGGTTCCATTTGCCTGCAATATCGGCGTTGAAATAAAGATCCCGCGCCTGTGCTTGCGTATATGTATCGGTATAGCCGTCAATTCCGGTGATGATCGGCTTGATATCCGGATTGAGAGTTTTAAAAATATGGTACAACATTACTTCCCAAGACACATAGAAAAACCTGTCTCCCCAGAAATCGCC
>CAZDNQ010000218.1:0-7604 GCA_964506605.1 uncultured Victivallis sp.
GTTTACAGCGTGGACTACCAGGGTATCTAATCCTGTTTGCTACCCACGCTTTCGTCCCTGAGGGTCAGTTGTGTGCCAGCAGACCGCCTTCGCCATCGGTGTTCCACCTGATATCCACGCATTCCACCGCTACACCAGGTGTTCCGTCTGCCCCTCACACACTCTAGCCCGCCTGTTTCCACCGCAGACCCGGGGTTGAGCCCCGGGATTTCACGACAGACTTGGCAGGCCCCCTGCGGACCCTTTACGCCCAGTGAATCCGAATAACGCTCGCCACCTACGTATTACCGCGGCTGCTGGCACGTAGTTAGCCGTGACTTCCTCTCCGGGTACCGTCATTTATTCGTCCCCAGTGACAGAAGTTTACAATCCGAAGACCTTCATCCTTCACGCGGCATCGCTCCGTCAGGCTTTCGCCCATTGCGGAAGATTCTCGACTGCAGCCTCCCGTAGGAGTCTGGGCAGTGTCTCAGTCCCAGTGTGGCTGACCATCCTCTCAGACCAGCTACCCATCATTGCCTTGGTGAGCCGTTACCTCACCAACTAGCTAATAGGACGCGAGCCCATCCCCGAGCGATAAATCTTTAGAAATCCCCCCATGAGGGGAAAATCCACATTCGGCATTAGCCCTCCTTTCGGAAGGTTATTCCAAACTCGGGGGCAGGTCACTCACGTGTTCCTCACCCTTTCGCCACTCTCACTGAAATATTCTCATATTGCTACTTGAACATCTCAGATCCCGTTCGACTTGCATGCCTAATCCATGCCGCCAGCGTTCGTTCTGAGCCAGAATCAAACTCTCCGAAAGAAATTTTAATTCTCTTTTTGGAGAATCTAATATATGCTCTAATTTTATTTTGACTTCTTAATACTCGTCAAAGTAATATAAACGGACACATCGCACTATTCAGTTTTCAAAGAACTTGCCGGCATCGACCGGCGATAAAAAAGCAAGCACACCCATCTGTTTCTGATTGGCTGCTCGCCTGATAAATAACTGTTATATTTTTAGTCGCGCTTTGTTACGCAACAAGTAAGTATATCAGAAAATAAATTATTGTCAAGATCTGACAAAATCTATATCTTTCAAAAAACTACGCTTTTTGCAGCGGCCCTTATTTTATCACATTGAAATATTATTTCAAGTGACAATTTAAATTATTTTTGATTTTTTTTATTTTGTCTGTTCTGACAACATCTATTCTTTCAATCAACATGCGCTCTTGTTTGAAGCGGCTCATATAATACTATGCAAAATATCATGTGCAAGCATAATTATAATTATTTTTGAAAATATTTTGATTTAGCCTCAAAATTTGCTGTTTTTCTATTGATTTCCACCTGTGTTTTCAGGCTTTTTCCCGAGAATTTCAAAAATTTTATCTGCAAATGCGTCCGCCTCACCGGAAAGATTCAATTCAGAGGAGGCTTCATAGGTAATCCTTATCTTGAAGAACTTCCCCTTGTATCCTGTGAGATATATCCTCGATTCCATTGCGGCGCCTTCTCTTTCAAGGGTGAATCCCCTGTAGAGGAAGCCTATGCCTGACAATTTTCTCCCCTCGACCGTTCCCGCGGGCTTTACGTTCCTATATTTTCCGGCCTTCTCGATCTGGTAGATCTCCGCAGCCACCTGCTCGAAATGCTTTTTCATCATCTCCGATTCAGCCCCCTCGGGAATATCCTTCATCCTGAAGTCATAGGCATAAATGTCGGCGCTCATCCCTGGCGTCCTATAGGAGATCCCATATCCAAGACCTGGCGTCTTCTTCTCGAAATCAGAACATTCCACCAGCTTCAGGGAGCCTATCCTCTCCGGAAACACCTTTTCAATGTTCCTAATGGATCCATCTGATGACAAGAGAGTTACAGATAGAAATATTATAAAAACTGTTAAAAAGATCCTCATATGTTCTTTACCAATGTAAATTAAGAAACCTATAATTTTAACCAATATTGTCAAAGCCAGGTGGAAATCAAATCATATGATGTTATTTTACCGCACTTGTTTCAAATGGCGTGGTAGCCAAGTGGTAAGGCAGAGGTCTGCAAAACCTTTATTCAGCGGTTCGAATCCGCTCCACGCCTCCAATTCCCCTCCAGCTTCAACGTCCCGTCACGACATCGTTTATTAACTTATTTAATTCCTTCATGATAAACGGCTTTTGAATAAACGCCTTGGCTCCTGCATCCAATATGCTCTGGGCATCCCCATCAATGCTATATCCCGATGACAAGATTGCCTTTACCTGGGGATTAATCTCCTTCATCGATACAAACACCTCTTTGCCGCTCATTTTCGGCATAACCATGTCCATTATCACCAAGTCAATATCCTTGTATGACTTACGATAAATACTGATAGCCTCTTCGCTATCATTGCTTACAATGATCTTGTGTCCGAACGTCCGAAGCATGGCCGCCACCATGTCGGCAACCATCTTTTCATCATCTACCAGCAATATCCTTGCAGCCGTGACTGCACCAACCATGTCCGTCTTAACATCTTCATTATCAGCGACATTTAAAAGAATAGGGAAATATATTGAAAATATGCTGCCCTTGCCGGGCTGGCTCTGCACCTTGATTATTCCATTGTGGGTCTTGACGGTCCCATATACTGACGCCAGCCCCATGCCAGTACCCTTGCCGGGCTCTTTCGTCGTATAAAACGGCTCAAATATGTGTTTTATAGTCTCCTCGTCCATACCACATCCAGTGTCAGATACTGAAATCTTCATGTACGGGATATCAATAATATTTGCAAGTTCTTCATTGTCAATGATTTTATCCTTTTCTGCATTCTCTGTGCAAAATAGTATCGATCCTGTCCCTTTTATCGCATCGCGGGCGTTTAAGGCAAGATTGAGAAGCACGTTCTGAAGCTGCGTAGGATCCCCGGATATCATTGCGGGATTCGCCGCAAGAGATCTTTTTAGCTCTATCTTCTTGTCAATGCTATGGTTAAGTATGCTGATAGTCTCTTCAATTACCTTATGGACATTGACCGGGACCGACAGATATTTGCCCTTCCGGGAGAAGGCAAGCATGTTTTTAGTAAGATCCGCCGCCCTTTTTGATGCGCGGAGAATGTCTTCGGCATATTCCCTCAGATTCTTGTCGTCCAAACGCTCCACGAGCATTTCAGAATAGCCCATGATACCGGCCAGCTGGTTGTTGAAATCATGTGCGATTCCCCCTGCAAGCTGCCCTATCGCCTCCATTTTCTCGGACTGGCGGATACGTTCTTCAAGGAGCTTGTTTTCAGTGATGTCCACAACTACTCCAGCCATCCTGTTGGGTTTGCCGGACGGATCCCTGTAAACCTTACCCTTGCCTCCAATCCAATGCATGCTCCCATCCTGCCACTTGATACGGCATTCAAACTGCAGGTATCCTGTCTCAAAAGCCTTCTTGAAGCATCCGGCGACATAATCGTGGTCTTCTGGCAGGACATGTGACATGAATATTTCGTAATTCCATTTAGGCAGAAGTTCCCTGTATCCGAAAATCTGATCATGCCGCAGGGAACGGGTGGCCTTTTCATTAATCAGATCCAGATCCCATCTACCCATTTCAGCCGCCTGCAAGGCGGTCTCAAGGCTCTCTTCCAGCTTTTTCCTCTCTGTTATGTCCTGGACGGTACCCATCATGCGCAAAGGAGCACCATCATTGGCATATTGCAGATCTCCGCGGCCATTTAGAATACGGATGCTTCCGTCCGGCAGAACAGTGCGGAACTCCTTTTCGGCGGGATGTTCTCCGGCGGCACATGCCCTGAGCCATTCCTTCATGCCAGGCCTGTCATCCGGATAGATCAGCCCCAGCAGGCCTTCAACCGTCGGCATAAAACTCTCCTGCTTCACTCCATAGATGCGATATGTCTCATCGGTCCATTGAATCCTGTCCGCACCGATTTCCCAGCGCCAGCTGCCCAGGTGGGCGATACGCTGTGATTCCTTCAGGAAGAATTCGCTCTCCTTGATCATCTTTTCAGCCAGCCTGCGCTCGCTATTGTCAAAAACCGAGGATCGGGAATACAGAAAATTGCCTTTCTCGTCATTAACCGTCGTAGCATTTATAACAACTGGGAAAACCGATCCGTCCTTGCGGACAAGATTCCCTTCAATATTATTTATAAAACCCCTTTTCTTGAGCATCGGGAAGGTCTTGTTGAAAACAGCTATGTCCTCCTGGAGGATGACATATGTGAATTTCTTTCTGCCTATGAGCTCCTCCCGCGTATATCCGAGCCACTTGAGCTCGGTATCGTTTATCTGGATGAAGAAACCGTCCTTGTCGAGGGAGTGATATCCGCAGGGCGCATTATTGTAAAGATCATAAATTTCCTCGGAGGACTTTTTAATCGAGTCTTCCGACTTCTTGCGTTCAGTTATGTCGATGCATATACCAGACATGCTGGCAGGATTGCCGGCTCCATCATATGACACGCTGCCTGTTGCGCCAATCCATTTTATGGTCCCGTCAGGAAGGATGATCCTGTATTCGTTGGCAAGATCAATGTTTTCAGCTACTGATCGGTTGATATGGTCCATTGCCTTCTGGATGTCGTCCGGGTGCAGTATCTTCTTCCAGACCTCAAACGATGCTTCAGAACCGCAGGGAAGCCCGAACAATTCGTAGAATTCATCCGACCAGTACAGCTTGCCAGAAGAAATGTCCCAGTTCCATAATCCGCTCTTCGCAGCCCTCTGTGCAAGGCTCAGCCTCTCATTTGAAATCCTGAGCTCCTTGTCGGCCTCCCTCTTTTCCCTCCTGTTCGCAGCATCTCTCAGTTCGCGTTCAACCGCAGCAGGGAGCCTCGCAAGGTTGTCCTTCATCAGATAATCGCTGGCACCCGCCTTCATGATGGAGACCGCAGTCTCCTCTCCAATCGTCCCGGAAGCAATTATGAACGGCGTGTCAAGTTCTTTCTTTTTCAGGATTTGCAGGGCCTCCAGTCCGGTGAAATTTGGCATCTTGAAGTCGGAAATGATTATATCCCAGGATTCGGTGGAAACAGCGGATTCCATATCGGCAGCTGTCTGAACACGCTTCCACTTGACATCGAAACCGCCGCGCTTCAGTTCGCGGAGGACCAGATCCGCGTCATTCTGCGAATCCTCGACGATAAGAAGCCTAAGCGGTTTAAGGGCCGCTTCATCAGCTTTTGCTTTTTTCTCGTCCTTCGACATGGATGAAGACCTTGTTTCTTCAGGCAAATACCGGATATTCAGCCCGCACCTTCTGATCTTGACAGAAAATCATATGATAACACAGGCAAGATGCCTGTGATACATAAAGATGGCACAGGCTGAAGCCCGTACCTGCTTACTTCACAATGGCGGCTTGTTTATAAGCAGCCAGTAAAGCCCAAGCTCCCCTACGGAATCGATGAACTTGTCAAAGTCGACAGGCTTGCAGATATAGCTGTTCACCCCGAGCTTGTAGCTCTCGACAAGATCCTTCTCCTCCTGGGAAGAGGTGAGTATGACCACTGGAATCATTTTTGTTGTTTCTTCGGATTTGATCTTCTTCAGCACTTCAAGCCCGCTGATCTTCGGCAGCTTGAGATCCAGCAGTACAACCTTGGGCCCGTTGTTCAGGTTCCTGTCGGAATATTTGCCCTTGGCGTAAAGAAAATCCAGGGCTTCGGCACCGTCATATACGACCTGCACCTTGTTGGCCAGATTGCGTTTCTTCAGGGCGCGGAGTGTCATTTCCACGTCCCGAGGATTGTCCTCCACCAGAAGGATTTCAACAATATTCTGCGGCATATACCCCCCTTTTTTTATTATATATTTTTCACCGGCAGGGAGAAACTGAAAGTCGCACCTCCATCCAGCCTCCCTTCGGCCCCCACCTTTCCACCATGTCTCTGGATGATCCTCTGCACCAGGGCAAGGCCGATTCCCGTACCTTCAAATTCACTTGCTCCATGGAGCCTCTGAAAAACACAGAACAGCTTGTCCTTGTAGGACATATCGAAACCTACACCGTTATCGTTGAAAGTAAAGACCGTCTGCTCCCCCTCCACCCTCCCCTCGATCTTTATGATGGAGACATTCCTCGTCCTTGTGAATTTGAGGGCGTTGGAAAGCAGATTGACGACAACCTCCCTGATCATGGCCGGATCCCCGAACGCCTCCGGAAGAGAATCAACTTTCAGGCTGACCGTCCTCCCCTTCATCTCAGGTTCAAGCATCGTATACACATCCCTCACCATTTCATTCATATCCATTGAAGTCTTGTGCATCTCCTTGCGGCTCAGGCGGGAGAAATCGAGCAGATCGCTTATCAGCTGCCCCATGTCCTTTGCGCTGTCCCGGACGACCTTCAGGAGCCTGCGTCCTTCATCATCGAGCTTACCGGCATAGTCCTCTTCAAGCATTTTCGCAAAGCCGTCGACAGATCTCAATGGCGCCTTGAGATCATGCGACACGGAATATGAGAATGCCTCAAGCTCCCTGTTGACGGCAACAAGCTCCTCGGAGCGCAGTTTCAGGCTGCGGTTTAGGTTTTCAAGTTCCATCTTCACGCGTTTACGCTCGGTAATATCGAACATTGTCGAGCGGCTCATCACATATTTGCCATTTTCATCCCTTATCGCCGTTGCGCTGACCACTACAGGCAGAATAGTCCCGTCTTTGCGGACGATTTCAAATTCAAGATCCTTCACCCATCCACGTTCCTTGAACAAGGGGAACTCCTTTCGGAAGAGCTCAAGGCTTTCCGGAGTCAGAAGCTCATAGAACTTCCTCTCCCCTACCAGTTCCTCCCTGGAATATCCGAGCCATTTGAGCTCAGTTTCATTGATTCTGATCAGAACTCCATTCTCGTCGAGCGAATGATATCCGCACGGTGCGTTGTTGTATAGGTCGCGGATCTCTTCGAGGGCCTTGTTCAGTGAGGCAGTACGCTCAAGCACGCGGCGTTCCAGCTCCTCATGGGATCTCTTAAGCAGTTCGACACCTCTCTGCTTCCAGAGCAGGCCTATCCCCAGCGCCGTAGAAATTATGATTACCAGCATCAGGACTAATGCCAGCCCGGCCTCCCTTTTCAGCGTCGAAAAAATCTCTTCCTTGTCCATTTTGGCAACCATGAACCATGGAGTCCCTTTTACCTTCCTTGTGTCCGCTATCACCTCCACACCGCGGTAGTCTTTCCCCTCAACAATCCCCTCCCTCCCCTGGACAGCCATGGAAGCTGGCAAATTCAAGTTTTCATCCACAGGTGCTTTCAACTTCAGGGCGGTCCCTTTCCTATGTCTCAGTTCATTAAGGTAAACCACATCATCGCCGTCCCTCCTGACCAGCAGGGTTTCAGCGCTCTGGCTCAGCGTCGGCCAGGACTGGATCAATGGAAAAATAAAATGCTTCGGATCGATCTCCAACATCAATATCCCCTGCAAGCTGCTTTGGCCTTCAATCTCCACCATGACAGGTATGAAGATATCCATGTTCACAAAACCAGGTTTGGTTTTGCTGATATGCAGGTCGGAAACTGTAATTTCCCCGGAAATAATGGTTTTGCCTATCGTTTCAAGCGCTATGTCACCCATCCAACCCTCCCCTTCCGGAGATGAAAGGAGAAACTTTCCCTGG
>CAZDNQ010000219.1:0-7574 GCA_964506605.1 uncultured Victivallis sp.
CTTGTTTATGAAATCCTTGTCCACCTGGGAAACCATGATGGTGGCGGACGGGGCGAACATCTTGACGATCTCGATGTTCTTGTCTATCAGGCCGGATATCGACACATGGACGCCGTGGCTGTTGAAGCGCCTTGTGATCTTCTGGGTCAGACCGCCGAAATATGGATTGTCGAGGTCGGGGACGAAAAGCGATACAAGAGGCGGATAATTTCTTCTCCTGACCCTCTGGATGTATTTAGCGGTGAACTCGGGTTCTTTTGCTTTCATGCTACGCTCCCCTCCTTACGGAATAATTATGCAGACCCTGCGGCTTCGGACTGTATACCTGTATAGTATATTATATGTTAACGCCGACTCTTTTTCAAGGGGAGCCTATTGCAGGCGTCAGGCTTGAAATCAGGTTTCCTGGAGATTATTGTACATCAAGGCACCAGGCATCAGGAGACCATGGGAAAGGATATGCCCAAATGAAAAAGAAAATCAGCTCCATCGTCATGCTCTCCCTAGTTATATTCATCAATGGCTGCTCGGCATTCAGATCAAGCACTGAGAATGTAAATGTCCGATGCACGCCCGAAGGTTCCACTATAATGATCAACGACGCCCGTTTCCAAGCAACGGCAAGCTATCCCGCCCACAGGGACAAGCCCCTGGTTGTCCGCTGCTACAAGGACGGATACTATCCCTATACGCAGACCATCGACTACCATCTCAACACTACGGGCGTCCTGGACATTGTAGGGACTTTCTTTTTCCTGTTCCCGGTTGTAGGGCTCCTGACTCCCGGGGCATTCTCGCTTGATGTGACCGACATAAACGTCCAGCTGTTCCCCGACAAGAAATAACGAGAGGGGCTGCAGATGGAACATAGACTCCTGCCGTTGTCCGCCATATGCCTGGGAATACTTCTTGCAGGATGCACCATCTACCAGTCGACAGAAATAGCAAGGCCTTCCGAGGAGCGGCTGAAAGTCAAATTTGAAAATGAAACCGCATCCAGGCTTTTCAACAGCATGCTCAGCGACAGGATGATACTCAGGAAAAACAATGTCGCCCACAATGTAAGTCTTGCAGGCATCACCTTCTACAGGGACGAACAGAAGCTCTCCGACAATGCGTTCTGGAACGACGAGGTCAGGAGATGCGACACGGACGGAGATCTGCTTATCACCGAGCAGGAGGCCAGAACGTATTCCAGGAGCGACCCTTTCAACTGACTTTTCATTCCGCAAGGACCGCATATGAATACCGGAGCTTCATATCGGCGCCGCTACCCGAACCATAACTGAAGCCTGCCACGTAAGCCATATACCCGCGTGAGGCCACGTTGCCGCTGCCAACGTGCCCACGTGATACTCCAAATTCTATATTTCCATCAACCGGACAGCTGGAAAACAGATGTTGAAGTCCAGCCTTTCCGTGTCCGCCGTAGTCCTCCTGCGGGAGGACGGAGGAGGAAGGCTGTCTCGTGAATTAAAGACTGACGAACTGCTGAAATCCAGCACATATTGGGAGATATTTGCGATCAGGGGGTTTAAAAATTCCAGAAATGTGATACAATGTTCAGTTCGGGATTATGTGTTTACGGGGGTAAAGAGACATATGATTCAAAACTTGTCCATTGATCCTGATGCCTTCATCAGGAAAGAGGAGCAGAAAAGGGCCCGCGAGCTGCTCAAGACCGGGGCGCTTGTATTCTGCTCTCTCGACAAGGACGGAAAACTACGTTCCATCTTCAAGGACAGCTCCAAGTCGGTTATCACTGTTGAAGTTACACCTCATGAATCCGGCACGGAATGCAAGTGCACCTGCGACCATGACGAAGGTGTCTGCATACACGGCGCGGCAACCATCCTGCATTACATGAGGCATTCCCACATCCCTCCCAAGACCAAGGAGGTCGAACGCAAACCCAGCTTTTCCGGACTCGTCCAGAAAGGCATTGACGACTTCTCCGACGGCGGCGAGGAATTCAAGGCAAGGGTGCATCTGGAACTAGCGAGCGAAATGCCGCATACGCCCAGCCGGTGGGCGATCTGCGTGTTCGAAGTCAATATCATGTTCGAAAAGCGCGAGTACAAAGGTTCTCTTGGAAACCTGCGCCAGATCCATTTCAAGGACATACTCGGGGGAAGCATGCGGATCTCGCATTTCCCGCCTCAGGACAGGCAGATCATCCGGTTCCTGGCAATCAACGCCGAGGCCGACGGATTCAAGCTCAGCCTCAGCTCCGAGACAGCCGCTGAATTCCTGCATTCGCTGTCGGGATACGACAATTTCCGCTGCGGCAAGGAGAAGATCACCGTCCACAGGAATCCGGCCCAGCCCGTGCTTTCAACAGTTCCGAGCGGGGACGGATATTTCCTCAGGCCCGGGATTGAGACTGAAAAGGGGCAGATACCGCTCAAGGATCCGAGGATTATAATGGGCAAGTCCGGATGCTGGGTCGGCCTTGCCGGCGACTACTGGTGGATACCCGCGACGATGGACCTGGTGTGGCTCAGGAACTTCCTGCATGCCAGGGAGCAGGTCTGCACCCGGGAAAAGGCGAAACAGGTCATATCGGACTTCTCCCGCCAGTCGGTCAAGACCGCCGGAATACAGGGGCAGAACCTGAGATACCGTGATTTCACGCCGATATATCATGCGAAACTCGCAAAGGACAAGTCGCTGCATCTCAAGCTCAGTTTCGATTATTCCGGCACAATAGTATCTCCCGCAGACAAACGCCTTGCTGAATCGTCCGGCACATATTGGAAGCGCAACCTCGAGCGCGAAAGGGAATATGAAAACGAAATCCTGCTCTGCGGATTCCACAGGAAGGCCGGAGGGGAAGGGACCTATACAATGGCGGACACCGAGGCGTATGGCCTCTTCTTCGAGAAGGTCTTCAGCCGCTGGATCGATGAGAACAGGGAAATCTACATTTCGCCCGAATGCTCGTCCTTCATCAAGAAGGGGGATCTCGAGGAGTTCGTGCCCAAGTTCAGATCCGTCGCCGAGGACGGCGGCTTCTACAGGATAAGGTGCCAGATCTGCACCCTGCGCGGCGAGATCACATGGAAGCAGCTCACGAACGCGGTAAGGCACGGCAGATCCTTCATTGAGACGCGCGGCGGGCACTACGGAAGGATCAGCGACAGGCTTGCGAAGTTCGCAAGGACAGTCTCCGATTTCGTCCAGACAGATCCCGACAACGACGAGATCATAATTATTTCCAGGGCGTCCGCGCTGTTCTGGACCGACACTGCGAAGGAGCTGCTTGGCGAGACGCTGTCCGAATTTATTGAACTCAGGAACAATCTCGGCAGGGAGATTCCGGACAACTGGGAATTTTCAGGCTTCAGCGGTGATCTGAGGAACTACCAGAAGGACGGATTCAGATGGATCCGCCGGATGGCGGACAACGGCCTGAACACCATCCTGGCCGACGAGATGGGCCTTGGCAAGACAATACAGGCGCTTGTCGTCATCTCCTGGTACAGGCGAAAACACGGGGACTCCGCGCTGCCCTGCCTGGTGCTGTGTCCGAGCAGCCTCGTGGAAAACTGGGAGATGGAGGCTCAGAAGTTCGTTCCGACCCTCAGGACGCTTGTCCTGAAAGGTCCGGACCGCGCGGAACTTGTCGATAAGATAAGAGGATCCGACATAGTGATAAGCTCATACGCATTGGCGAAGCGCGACACCGAGATGTATGCCAAGTTCAATTTCGGATATCTCATACTCGACGAGGCGCAGCACATCAAGAATCCCGGCACTGCGAACGCCAAGGCGTGCAAGTCCGTCTCCGCGGAGCACAAGCTCGTGCTCACCGGCACGCCGCTTGAGAATTCCGCAGAGGAGCTGTGGTCCATCTTCGACTTCCTGCATCCGGAAATGCTCGGTTCATACAGGAGCTTCAGGTTCAGGTATGCAGGGATAAGGGACAGCGAGGACAAGCAGCTCGAGCTGGCGGCCAGGGTCGCCCCATTCATACTCCGCAGGAGGAAGAAGGAGGTCGCAACCGAGCTCCCGGAAAAGATCGAGCAGGTCATCTACTGCGAGATGGAGGAGGAACAGCGCAGGTTCTACGCCGAACTCCTCGAGAAGGGCCGCGACGAATGCAGCAACTTCCTCAAGGGCCGGATCACCAAGTTCGACATCCTGACAAGCCTCCTCAGGCTCAGGCAGTTCTGCTGCCATCCCGCCCTGCTCCCGGAGAACTTCGGCGTGAAAAATGCGAAGTCCGCAAAGACCGAGCTCATGCAGGAGCTTCTCCTGGAATCGATCGACAGCGGACACCGCATCCTCGTTTTCAGCCAGTTCGTATCGCTGCTGAAGATTGTCAGGGGCTGGCTCGATGAACAGGCGATAAGGTACGAGTATCTCGACGGTTCCACGGAGAACCGCATGGAGCGCGTGACAAACTTCAATTCAAGCCCCGACATTCCCGTATTCCTCCTCAGCCTGAAGGCCGGAGGCAGCGGACTCAACCTCACTTCCGCGGACACCGTGATTATCTACGATCCCTGGTGGAATCCGGCGGTCGAGATGCAGGCGACGGACAGGACCCACAGGATCGGCCAGGAGAAGAACGTCAGCAGCATGAAGCTGGTCATAAAGGACTCCATCGAGGAGAAGATGCTGGTCCTACAGAAGAAGAAGCAGACCTTGTTCACCAACCTTGTCGACAGCGTGCCGTCCACACTCGGCCACCTCAGCAACGAGGATATCGAGTTCCTGCTGGGAAGGTAGGGAAGTCGTCAGTCGTCGGTCGCCGGAGCGCTTGCATCTTGCCGGCCGGTCTTGACAAACAGCCGGAAAAGCTTTATCACAATCAATATAGAATCCTTTCTTTTTTGGGGGATTTTGACTTTTAAAAGCTATGTCCGGTGCTAATTTTTACTCCAATCCTTAAAAAACATCAGAGGGTATTCCTATGGCTATGGTCACAATTAAGACAAGTCTCGGCGACATGGTTCTTGAACTGGATGAGAAGGCGGCACCGGTAACAGTCATGAACTTCCTGAAGTATGTGACTGACGGCCATTACAAGGGTACGCTTTTCCACAGGGTGATAGACGGATTCATGATACAGGGCGGAGGTTTCGATGGATCGTTCAGGCAGCTGCCATGCATGCCTCCTATCAAGAACGAGGCCGGCAACGGGCTGAAGAACGACCGCGGCACCATCGCCATGGCGAGGACGCAGGTTGTCGACAGTGCGACAAGCCAGTTCTTCATCAACCTCGCCGACAATGATTTCCTCAACCACAGGGACAATTCCATGGAAGGCTTCGGCTACTGCGTCTTCGGAAAAGTCGTCCAGGGCATGGAAGTCATAGATAAAATCGCCAAGGTGAAGACCAGTTCCAAGGGGATGCACGACGACGTCCCAGTCACAAACGTGGTTATCATGGATGTGGTAAGCGCGTAATGACTGCGCTCCGGCGCCCTCCTCCGGAATGTAACATACTCCCTCCGCTATTGTGAAAGCACAACGGGAACAGCGTTTCCCGGAATTTACACTTGCTTGAATCCCCAGTTGCGGGATATCCGCAAAAAGGCTTTTTTTGCATGCCGGCTTTGTCCATAAACCCCTGCACGCCAACAATATACAATCTAAATTAACCACATGTCACCACAGCTCTTAACTTTACGCTTGAATTGTTGTATAATGTCAACAGAAAGGGGGAAAGAAAAGGTATCGTGAATTATAAGGTAAACGCGGGGAACAACAAAGGAGGGAGAAGCCATGAAGAAGATTGACTGGCATCTTCTGGTGAGGGAGCTTTTGGAAGGGCTGTTCCTGTCTCAGCAGGAACTGGCGGAACGCTGCAGAGTGAGTCAGCAGAGCATTTCAAACTGGAAAAACAGGACAAGGAATCCTGGTATCTTCGCGAAAAAGAAGCTTTTCGAGCTTGCAGGCAAGGAAGGCATCGACATCAGCAAATATGAGACTGACCCGGCAAGGGAAGTAGTCACCCGCTATCTCGAGCAGAACAAGGGAAGGGAACTGGTGAGGATATTCGAGCTCTACCAGAAAATGTCCCGCAGCGAGCGGATAAAACTCCTGAAATATGCGAATTCCCTAGCGTCCTGATCTCCGGGAATTTCCTCTCATTTCAGCAACGGTCCGTATGATTATGCGGGCTGCCTTGTCGATTTCCCCGGGAGTGCTGCCACGTCCGAGGGAAAGCCTGATGGCCGAGTTCATGAATTCAGCCGGCACATCCATGGCTTTAAGGACATGCGACACCTGTGCCGCCCCTGAACTGCAGGCCGCTCCCGTGGAAACCGACAGCCCTTCCATATCAAGACGCACGGCAAGCGCCTCCGCCTCTATACCGGCAAATCCTACGCTAAGGGTATTTGGAATCCTCTTGCCGTGATATCCGTTGATCCTGGTGTCCGGTATCTCCTTCAGCAGCAACGCCTGTAGACCGTCCCTCAGGGCCTTTTTCCTGATGAAATTATCCCGGAGCCCCGCTACAGCAAGTTCGCACGCCTTTCCAAGGCCGGCAATTGCGGGGATGTTCTCAGTCCCTCCCCTCATGCCTTTTTCCTGTCCGCCGCCGCGGACGACCGCATCGACCAGAATGCCGCGCCTGAGATATAGTGCACCTGCTCCTTTTGGTCCGTAGAACTTGTGTCCTGAAATTGAAAGCATGTCCACGCCGAGCCCCTTGACATCCAGGGGAATCTTGCCGAAAGCCTGGATCGCATCGGTATGGACCGGCACCCCCTTCTCGTGGGAGATCTCGACAATCTCGGCAAGCGGCTGGATGACACCTGTCTCATTGTTCGCCGTCATGATGCTGACAAGCGCAGTATTTTCCCTGAATGCAGCTTTCAGCTCCCCTGTATTTATGATCCCGTCCCGATCGACCGGCAATACCGTGAGTTCAACGCCCCCCTTCGCGAGGTGCTGGCAGACTTTAAGTACGGCATTATGCTCAACTGCGCTGGTGATGAGATGCTGGATTTTGCCTTTCTCCGCGGATTTCGCAAGATACCCGGCGATTGCGAGATTGTTCGATTCGGTTCCGCCGCTGGTGAAGACTATTTCATAGTTGGCGGCTCCGAGCGAGCGCGCAACCCTTTCCCTGGCGGTGTCCAGCGCCACCCTTGCCTTCTGTCCGTGGGCATGCATGCTGGAAGGATTGCCGAAGTCCTTCGAGAAGCAGGGCAGCATCTCCTCCATCACTTCCGGAAGCACCGGTGTCGTAGCATTGTAGTCAAGGTAAATTCTATGCATGGGATTCCCGGGTTGCAAATATGTCAATAAACAGTAAACTAATGCGGAATTTAAAAATTGAAACAGGTATTTGCGATGAAAGAACTTGTCATAGCCGGAAAAAGATTCAGGAACAGGCTTTTCATGGGGACCGGGAAGTTTGCATCCCCGAAGGAGCTGCGCGAGGCGCTCAAAGCGTCGGGGACCGAGCTTGTCACCGTGGCGCTCCGCAGGGTCGAGCCCGGAAAGCGCTCCGACAGGATTCTTTCAGCGATAGCCCCTTCCATCACGGTCATGCTCAACACCAGCGGGGCGAGGAACGCAGAAGAGGCA
Source organism: uncultured Victivallis sp. (assembly GCA_964506605.1). Taxonomy (GTDB): domain Bacteria; phylum Verrucomicrobiota; class Lentisphaeria; order Victivallales; family GWF2-50-93; genus GWF2-50-93. The sequence goes on from CAZDNQ010000219.1 coordinate 7,550, forward strand.
GTGAGGATAGCCGATTTCGGCGGGG
>CAZDNQ010000220.1:0-7574 GCA_964506605.1 uncultured Victivallis sp.
TACTATTATGAGCCGAAGGCCGGGAACAGGGAGTCGGCCGGCTTCGACAATTATTCCGAACCGTCAAGGAGGGCGACTCTGGACAAATCCCGTTTTTCCGGCAGAAGGGAGCTGGCGGTCAACCTTAATCTTGTCCAGGACAAGGTGAAGAAATCCGGATTCCTGTTTTTCCAGCCGGTCTATAAAAGCGGAGCCGGCAGCAGCAATGCAGAAGAACGCGCTGCGAACATAAGGGGATTTATTGTGGCCGTCTTCCATATGGACGATGTCGTCAATCCAATGCTTTCAGATGTGAACCGCAGGAACATGCTTCTGGAAATAGTGGAATTGAAAAACGACGGGAAGGACAAGACTGTAATATTCTCAAACGGTGCAAAACCCGCAGGCATAAACGAGGGCAGGGAATTTGCCAGGAAATTTGATTTTGGCGGGCGCAGCCTTGCCGTGGTTTGCCAGCCTACGGCGGAATATATTGCCGGGCAGACGGGCAAAATCCCGTTCTACGTGTTGGCCATAGGGCTGCTTTTGACTGTGATCCTGGCGATGATGGTTTATCTTCACATACAGAGGACGCTTAAGGAAAGTGAAAAGCAATACAGGCTTCTTTTCGACGAAATGATGAGCGGATTCGCACTTCATGAGATCATATGCGATGAGAAGGGGCTTCCGGTTGACTATCGCTTCCTTGCGGTCAACAAGGCTTTTGAAGGAATGACAGGGCTGAAGGAGGCGGATATAATCGGGAGGCGCGTACTTGAAGTCCTCCCTGATACTGAAAAGGAATGGATAGAAAAATACGGAAGGGTCGCGATAGGAGGAGAGGACATACAGTTTGAAAATTATTCCACCGCGCTTGACAGGTACTTCGAGGTCAGGGCTTTCAGCCCGGTCAAAGGCAGGTTCGCGGTGATATTCAACGATGTCACCGAAAGAAGGAAAAATGAGGAAGCCCTTCTCAAGGCCGCCAGGGAATGGCGCGCCACCTTTGATGCCGTGAGCGACGTGCTCTGGCTTCTCGACGGCGAGCATAGGATAGTGAGGTGCAACAAGGCCACGCTTAAATTCCTGGGCAGGGATTTCAAGGACATAATCGGCAGACACTGCTGGGAGGTCGTCCATGGCGCGGATAGGCCGATCATGGAGTGCCCGATCCTCAAGATGAGGAAATCGATGCAGTCTGAGACGCAGGAGCTGAAGATCGGAGACAAGTGGTATTTCATCAAGGTCGATCCGATTTTCGATGAAGACCGGAAAATCACCGGAGCCGTCCACCTGGTCAGCGACATTACTGACAGGAAGCTGAACGAGGAGGAGAAATTCAAGCTCGAGGAACAGCTGCATCACTCCCAGAAGATGGAATCGATTGGAAGGCTCGCGGGCGGGGTCGCGCATGACTTCAACAACCTCCTGACGCCGATCCTGGGATATGCACAGGTCCTGCGGATGGACATGCCTCCCGACGATCCAAGGCGCAGGCATATCGACGAGATAACTTCCGCGGCGGAACGCGCCAAGACTCTTACACGGCAGCTGCTGGCTTCAGGCAGGAAGCAGATGCTAGAGCTAAAGGTTGTCGATCCAGGCAGGATCATCGTCAGCTTCGAGAAGATGCTCAGGCGCACCATCCGCGAAGACATAGCGATTGAACTGGACATCCCGGCGGACGTAGGACATGTAAAAATCGACATCGGGCAGTTCGAGCAGGTTCTCCTCAACCTGGCGGTGAACGCCCAGGACGCAATGCCAAAGGGGGGGATTCTCAGGTTCAGCCTCGAGAAAACTTATCTCGACGGATCCTCCCCGGGCGATTTCGAGAAGATTTCCGCAGGGGACTACGTCTGTCTTTCAGTCAAGGATTCCGGACATGGCATGGACAAGGCTGTTCTCGACCACCTGTTCGAGCCTTTCTTCACCACCAAGGAGATGGGCAAGGGTACCGGGCTTGGGCTTTCAATGATTTATGGAATCATCAGACAGCTCTCAGGTACGGTCAAGGTCTCTTCCGAGCTTGGGAAGGGGACCGAGTTCAAGATCTATCTTCCGGTCGCCAGGGATGATGATGCACAGGTTGCCATGGCCGGATCAGTGATGGCGCCTCAGCCAAGCAAAGGAAACGAGGTAATCATGATCGTTGAGGACAATGAGATGGTCAGCAATGTTGCAGGACTGCTTCTTTCCACCCTCGGATACAGGACGCTGATCTTCAGGAGCGGAGAGGAATGCCTCCGCTTTATCCAGAAGAACGCCGACCATGTGGATCTGCTGCTGACCGATGTCATCATGCCTTCTATCAACGGCAAGGAGCTATATGACCGCTTACATCTCATACGTCCGGAGATAAAAGTCCTATATATGTCGGGATATGACAGGGATCTCATAGGACAGCATGGAGTGCTTGCCAAGGGGATCAATTTCCTGCAGAAGCCGTTCACGGCTGAGTCTCTTGCGGCAAAAGTGCGTGAAGCCCTGGAATCATAGGAACTTGGCTATTTAAGGAAATTCCTTATTCCGGTGAAGATCATCTGTGCGGCAATTGCCGAGAGGACAAGTCCTGTCAGCTTGCTGAGTATGCTGAGTCCGCGCTGCCCTATGAGCTTCTCTATGGGTGTTGCAAGCAGCAGCAGTATCATCACGCAGAATACTGCGGTCAGCAGTGCGCCATACCCGACAAGCCTGGTATGGATGTCGGTGGTCTCGGCGCCCATGACGAGAAGCACGCCGGTCGTTCCGGGTCCGACCGTCACCGGAATCGCCAGCGGAACCACGGCTATGTCCCCTTCATCGTCGCTGGACTGGCCGTTCCTTGTCCCACGGACAAGATCCACCGCTGAAAGAAACAGGATCGCTCCAGCCCCTATCCTGAAGGCGTCTACGGTTATCCCGAAGACGGAAAAAAGGAAGTTGCCGAAGAAGTAGATCACACAGCATGCGAGTATCACCGCGCCCGTCACGCGAAGGGCAAGGTTCGTCTTGGCGGAAGGGCTCATCTTCTTTGTCATCACAAGAAAAAGCGACATCACGAAGAACGGCGTCAGTATGAAGAAGAACTTTATCCATGCCGTTATGAAATCTGAAAAAAACTGCATAGCATCATTCCTGTTGTTTTAATATGAATACCACGCTAAAGCTGTGAACTCCAACTTAAAATCCATAAATTTCAACAGTATGGGTGCGAAATAAGGCATCGCTGTATTTATAGTTTCATCAGTTGGAGTCCACGGCTTTAGCGTGTCTTTTCTATGGGTTTAGGATGCTTGAGTACAAATCAGGTCTTCTTTCCCTTATATAAAGGCTCCTGCCTTCGCCGAATGAAGGGCCAACAGATAACCAGTAGGTCCTGTGCTTCCTGTTCAGATCCAGCACCGCCGCGGCATATCCGAGATTTTCCGTTGTCTCTGACAGGATCCTGCCGTCCCCGTCGAATATCCTTGAAGGCACCGGGCGCTTTGGCTCGCCCTGCCATACTGATGCGACAAGAGGCAGCCCATTGTCCATAGCCCTTGCCGGCCAGATGTGTTCAAGATGGTCCAGCACATCTCCGGCAAGCGGGAACAATATTATTTCCGCTCCTTTCAGCCTCAGTATCCTGGATGTTTCGCTGAACCAGTTGTCCCAGCACGTGGTGAATCCGACCTTGCCGAAGTCCAGATCAAACACAGGGAAGTCGTTTCCGGGAAGTATTCCTGCCTCCAGCTCGGAAAGGGTCAGATGAACCTTCCTGTATTTTCCAGCAATGCGTCCTTTCCTGTCCACGATGAACGCAGTGTTGTAGAACCTCCCCTTTTTGTTCTCATGGATAGTCGTTGCAATATGGCATTTCAGCCTCTTCGCCCAGCCGGCCAGGAATTTCGTGAACGGTCCGGGTATTGCCTCGGCCCTTTTTTCCAGCGGTCCGCCCACGCAGCGGTCCAGCATGTTCTCAGGGAAAAGTATGAGATCTGGTTTTTCCACCTCTTTCCATATCCTGGTCAAAAGCATTTCAACCTGTTTGACATTGTCCTCGATTGTCGAAGGGGAACAGGATGGAATCACTTTAGTTGTAATGATGTTTACCGGCCTTGGCACCGGTGCGGGAACTTTTCTGAACTTGATATTTCTCCATTCGATCTTGAGCTTTTTCCATTTCGCTATAAGACGGATCTCTGCAATCTTCGCATTCTCAGGAGCTGTCATCGTGGCTGAAAAAAGAACGGTTTTCGCGCTTTTGATTTCAGGATCGGCATAGTCCCGCTGGATCTGAGTGTCCATTGATGGAGATTTCTTCCAGGTCACTACTACGCCGGCATAATTGCAGATTTCCGATGCGTCCTCAATATGCGCCTCTGCTGAAATCCTGTATCCGGCTCCAGTCTTGATTGCGAAATCCGCAGTCCAGAATCCTGCGCTGTCGGAGGATTTCAGTTCCGTGGACAGAATCGTCTTTCCGGCAGCGGACTTGTCCCTGAATACAGGTGATGATACACGGTCTGGATATGAGGTCCGCCATTTTGATGGGATTTTCATGCAAGCATCTTCCTTTTCATTATGTTGAAGAAGTATTCATGTCCCTTGTGGTTCGGATGGATTCCGTCATGGAGAAGCTTGAGATGCTCGTTGGGATTTACATCAAGGATTTCTTTTTTCCATATTGAATGGATGTCAACCGTTTCCGCGCCCTCGGCCTCCGCAATGTCAATGATGGCCTTTTCGTATCCCGGATAGGCCTTCCTGGTCTGTATGTTTATGATGTTGCAGCCGAAGTCCAATGGGTTCTGGGTCAAGAGTACAAAGGCGATTTTCCTCTTCCTGATGAATTCGCATAGGGAGGCGAGCCTGCTTTTGAATGCTTCCAGCCCTTTTTCTCCGTTGGCTGAATCGTTCATCCCGTACATGGCGGTCACGAAGCCAGGCTTGAACCTTTCGATCTTGTCCAGCGCGAAATCAAGGTCGTTTGACAAACTGCTTCCCCCGACTGCGGAATTCGCAATAATGAACTTCCCTTTGCCAAACTTCAATCTCAGGCAGCTGTCAAAGTGCTGCAGATAATTAGGATATCCCTCCGTACAATGGTTATACTCGGTGATGCTGTCGCCAAGCGCGAGCCAGACCGTGTACTTGCTCCTGGATATTATATCATCAATCTTCATTCGCCCTCTCCATCCTATAAAGCTTGAAACCGAATTTCTCCCCGATCTTGAACTCAAGACGATTTGAATCCATGGTACAAGTACTGCCGGCGTCAAAGACATCTTCAAGAAGATATTTCCCTGCTTCCAGAAGTCCGGTGCTCATCATGTATTTTGAACCTGCTGCCCCGTTCCGGTAAACTCCAAGATATCCTTTCGATCTGCCCGTGACCGATATGAATCCGGACCAGTTGCCTTTCTCCGGCATCTCACCGACGGGAAAGATCATCCCCTTCATGATCTCCGCCTTGTGCGGTTTCAGCAGGTCGATGAAAGTCCTCATTGCTTTCACCTTTCCCGCCGGAAGTTCGGCAAGGCTCCCCCAGTATAGGGGATTCGCGAATATCGTTGTTCCAAGCACGTACTCAATTGGATAGTCCTCTATCTGCGGCATCATTTCAAGCTCCATCTTCTGGACCGGAAAGTATTTCGCAGTATACCAGAGATTCCTCAGGCTGATCCAGGGATGGTAATAACGGTGGTCCTTCAGGCTCCTCCCCCGGTTTTCCATGAAAAGACGTCCGAAATCCATTCCGAAATCAAAGCACGGACGGTTCCTCCTGGTGATGTCCATTGAGATAACCAGATCGGGAATGTCCTTCTTCAATGATTCCAGGAATTCACGGTATTTCTCGTAGTGCTGGTGCTGATCCCCGAGAAGCGTGTCAAAGACATGCAGCTGGTATAGATCGAACTTGAATCTTCTGATCCCATGCTTCCTGTACAACGAGACTATCTTGCCCTTGATATGTTTGAAGTAGCCGGCATTCATGAGATCCATAGCGCAATATGCCCTGACACCTTCCGAGCCTACAGCCTCCGCATATCTGAAATCATTCGACCGCGCCACCCAGTTCCATTTGTTCCCTTCGACGAATGTGTCATGGGCTTCCGCGCCGTCCCACTCCTTCGCGTTCCTGTCCCTCACGTCGAGACCCAGGGGATTCATCCACAGGCCGACATTTATCCCCTTCGATCTTGCGAGCCTTGATATCCTGTCGAATCCGCATGGGAATTTCCTCCTGTCGACTTCCCCCATGAATGTCTCAAACCAGCCGTCATCGATGAAGACCGTCCTGATTCCGCATTCTGCTGCGATTTCAATTTCCTTCAGTATCTTCTTTTCGGTGACATCCAGATGGAAGGCAGGCCAGGAATTGGCGAGATATTCAATGTCGTTTTCATGATCAATCTTATATCGTGCCTCCTGGTATTTCTTCAGTCCTGACAGGTGTTTGCCTCCTGTCAGCCCTATCACGATTCCGTTTGCGCGCCTTTTCTCGCCCTTGCGGATCTTGTCGAAGCCCAGACCGGCGGCTGAGACAGTTCTTCCATCTTTTCCGCATATGAAATCATATTCGCCCTTTATCGGCTGTGAGTCCGGCATCGGGCCTTCCTTGTAGAGGAACAGATCTCCCGCGATGAAGAAACCTCCTCTGTTCTTATGTCCAGCCATCCTTTCAAGGAGCCGGTAGTTAGACTGGTCGGTACATGTGAAATACTCAACGCATTTTCCTGGCGAAGGCTTTTTAAACTGCACATTCAGAAGATCTGAATTATAGAGGCCGGACAAATTTTTATCAGTGGTGAATACATCATAGATCCTTATCGCAGGAGCATCATCATATATGAAGATATGCTTCTCAATCCTGAGCCCGGACTTAAGGGCGGTCAGGAAAACTATTGCCTCCATGCCCGGACCCTGGCAGCAGTCATTTATCTTTCTCGTGCGGATTCTTGCGAACTTCGCAGAACCCTTCACGGCCAGATCCTCGACGCTCCTGTCGAATGCAAGCAGATATTCCCTCTGGGAACAGATTGACCTGCCTGTATTCAGATCAGTGAAGCTGTCGAGCTTGAAACGTCCGTCGATATCGAACTCCGCCTCCACAAGCCTGTTGGACATTGCAAGCGAGCCGTTTTCTATTTTGATCACGAAGTCACCCTTTCAGTGGAACAGTGTTGATGTTCTTGACAATCCTGTCGTCGTTTATTATCCTCTTCAAAATCTCGACCGCCGTCTCTCCCATCCTGAACAGCGGCTTGCTCAGGAGGCAGCATGGCGAATCTTCGGAATCACCGTAGTTGACTATTTCAAGGTCCTCCGGAATCCTGAGCTTCAATTTTGCAGCCGCCCGTATTGCGGATTTCGCAAGTATGTCGCCGTTGGCGATGATTGCATCAGGCCTGTCGGGCAAGCTCAGCATGGCGTATGAATCCTCATATCCGCGCGTGTCGGTCGTATCGCATGATCTTGCATAGTCATTCCTGGACGCGAGACCATTTTTGCGGATTGCCTGCCGATATGTTTCCAGGAGCTTGTCGCCGCGTCTCGGGAGCATCTTTGGATTTTTGCTGAGCGGGCCGCTCAACAGGGCTATCCTTCCCCTGCCATCCTCCATAAGCTTC
>CAZDNQ010000221.1:0-7572 GCA_964506605.1 uncultured Victivallis sp.
ATTGGCGCGCACGACCTCGCGCTTGAATATCTTCTCAGTGTTTATCGCCGAAAAAGTAACTTCCTTGTCGGGGATCCCGGCCTTTTTAAGGAAATCAGCTACACGGTCTGCATCTGCCTTCAGCTTGTCGTAGGCTTTTACGAGATCCGGATCCCTGGCGGTTATCGTCCCCTGCCAGGTGATAGTATCGCTGACTATGGCTTTCTTCGCCGACCCCTTCACCTCGAGTCTTTTGGGCTCGTATTTCACGCTCATATAGGTATACGCGAGGATAGCGACGCATATGATGTTCGCTATGGCAAAGAAGAATCCGCCTATCTGCAGGGTGACAATCATTTTCCGGGGAAGCGACTCACTGCTGCTGGATGAATCCATTGTGCATGTCCCTTGGCGAAATTGTTTTGATTGAAAAATACAATGGAACCTATAAGGCGAAAAATAAAATTCAAGGGAATGAGGCCAACTACATATGAGGCGCCTGCTCCATATTGCCTACTGCCGGCCAGATGCCGGCCCTCCCAGATAAAAAAAAAGACGGCTCCGGAAATCCGGAGCCGTCCCAATCATATATGATTTTTCCCGCGTCTGCGGAAAAAAATTACTTCTTGTCGTCAAGTTCCTCGAGTGCGGCCTTGCGGCTGAGGCGGATCTTGCCGCGGTCGTCGACACCGATGACCTTTACAGTCACCATGTCTCCTTCCTTGCAGATGTCGGTCACCTTGTTGACGCGGTAGTTGGCCATCTCGGAGATATGGAGGAGTCCATCCTGTCCGGGAAGGACTTCGACAAACACTCCGAACTCCTTCATCCCCGTGACTCTGCCACGGTAGATCTTGCCGACTTCGACTTCGGCGGTGATGCCCTGGACTGCATTTGTCGCAGCGTCAAGGGCGTCCTTGTTGGCCGCGAATATCTTGACTGTGCCATCGTCGTCGATGTCGATCTGCGCGCCTGTGGACTCGGTGATGCCGCGGATAACGCTGCCTCCGGGTCCGATAAGGGCGCCGATCTTCTCGGTATTGATCTTCATGCTGATGATGCGCGGGGCGTACTTGCTCATTTCAACCCTGGGCTCGGCAATGCATGATTTCATTATGTCGAGGATCTTGATCCTGGCGTCGCGGTTGCGGATCATCGCCTGGTACAGAAGGTCAATAGCAATTCCCGCGATCTTGAGATCGAGCTGGAATCCGGTAATGCCCTTTGCAGTTCCGCAGACCTTGAAGTCCATGTCGCCGTAGTGGTCTTCCGCGCCGATGATGTCGGTGAGGAGGACGTTCTTGTCGCCTTCGGAGATGAGTCCGCAGGAGATTCCGGCTACCGGCGCCTTGATCGGCACTCCGGCATCCATGAGGGCGAGAGTTCCGCCGCACACGCTCGCCATTGAGGTCGAGCCGTTGGAGGCCATGATCTCGGAAACGCATCTTACCGTATAAGGATAATCATCGGGCATCATCTGCGCGATGGATCTCTCCGCGAGATTTCCATGACCGATCTCCCTGCGTCCAGGTCCGGCGATCCTGCCGACCTCGTTCACGCTGAAGTTCGGGAAGTTGTAATGGAGGAAGAACTGCTTGGTGTCAGGTCCGCCTGTGATGGGATCGCTTTCCTGTGCGTCGCTGCCTGCGCCGAGAGTCACAATGACAAGCGCCTGGGTTTCGCCGCGGGTGAAGAGACCTGTTCCATGAACTCGAGGAAGAACTCCGACTTCACAGCTTATCGGGCGGATATCGCCCATTCCCCTGCCGTCCGGACGTATGCCTTTTTCAAGGATGGCGGTCCTGATGGTCTTCTCGGTGAGCTGGTCGAAGCACATCTTGAGTTTGACATCAAGATCCTCCGCCTTGCCCTCGAACTGGGGCTTCACGGTTTTCTCTATGCCGTCAAATATCACATTGAGGGCGGCATATTTCTCTTCCTTGCTGTTGATGAGGCATGCGCCTTCGATCTTGCCTTTGCAGAAATCGCGGACTGCGTCCTTGATCTCGGCGGGAACCAGATGGAGCACAGGCTCCTTCTTCTTCCTGCCTGCGGTGGCTGCGAGCTCCTTCTGCGCGGCAATCTGCTTCTTCACAATCTCATTTGCAAAGCTCATCGCATCGCGGAGGAAGTCCTCAGAGCATTCCTTTGCATCGCCTTCGATCATGATGACCTTGTCGGCAACACCGGCATAGACCAGTTCAATTTCGCTCTTCGCGATTTCGACGTGTGTAGGGTTGGCGACGAACTTGCCGTCGACATAGCCGACCCTCAGCGCGCCTATCGGGCCCATGAAGGGCATGTCGGACAGCGCGAGGGCAGCCGAGGCGCCAAGCATTGTCATTACATCGGGTTCATTCTCCCCGTCGGAGCTGAGCAGCAGCGCCTGGATCTGGATCTCGTCGAAGAATCCTTCAGGGAAGAGAGGCCTTACGGGCCTGTCAGTCATCCTGCAGGTGAGGATCTCCTTGTCGCTTGGTCTGCCTTCCCTCTTGATGTAGCCTCCAGGGAAGCGGCCTGCCGCGCTGTATTTTTCACGGTAGTCGACCTGGAGCGGGAGGAAATCTGCGCCTTCCTTCGCCGGTCCTGAACATGCGGCCACAAGCACGACGGTCTCGCCCAGCCTGATGACGCACGAACCGTTTGCGAGGTTCGCAATTTTTCCTGTTGAAATTTCCATGACCCGGCCGTTGCCGATGTCAACATTCACTTTTTTCTCGTTCATTTTCTCTTTTCTTTCTGTTTGTTTGTGTTTTGCCGGGCAGGATCAGGCGGACTGAGTTTAGGAAAACAGAAAAGGAAAGACTGGACTGGGCCGGAAATCTGGCGGAATCGCGGTATCAGCAGCCGGAACATGTCCGGATCCTGATAGCGGCCGAATTCCACGCATACCTTTCGGCGGTTATCCAGTCTTCTTCTTCTTTAACCTTCAAAAAACAGCCAGCTGTGAAACTGGCGGACTGCTACTTGGTCTTCCTGAGCTCCAGTTCCTTTGTGAGGGACTGGTATTTTTCATGATTGACCCTGTTGAGATAAGTCAGGAGCTTGCGCCTCTTGCTTACAAGGGCGGCAAGGCCTCTTCTGGAGCTGACATCCTTCTTATGGGCCCTAAGATGGCCGGTCAGTTCGTTGATACGTTCAGACATAAGAGCTATCTGGACTTCCGGGGAACCGGTGTCGTCCTTCTTGCGTCCGTACTTCTCCATCACTTTTTTCTTTGCAGCTTCGTTCATGAAATCGGAAAATCCTTGTTGTTTCATCATTTTTAGTTTAAAAGCAGCAGGAAATCTAAGCTGGAATCTTCTTTTTACAAATGTGAATTCAGAAAAAAAGCTAAGATTTCACTAAAACTTGGCATTTGCCTGGAATCAATATTATATTGGAAACAATTAAATACCAACAAACAATCGCAAAGACACCATAATGAACGTAATTGAAACGAAGGGGCTCACCAAATACTATGGTGCGCTGTTCTGGAAGAAGAAGGAACCGGCTCTCGACAAGCTCACGATAGAAATCCCGGAAGGATCCGTATTCGGATTCCTCGGTCCCAACGGGGCGGGCAAGACAACTACCATCAGGCTCCTGATGGATCTCATCAGGCCCACCGAGGGCGAAGCTACGCTTTTCGGCCAGCCGCCCGACAACCTTGAAGTCAAAAGGCTCATCGGATTCCTTCCCGACAACCCGGTCTTCAGCCCCTACCTGACAGCATACGAATTCCTCGACATATGCGCGAAACTGCTCAGGGTGCCGTCCGCCGAAAGGAAAAAGCGCATCGAGGAAGTTGTGGAAACGGTGAAGATGTCGAAGCACTTATACTCTAAGCTCGGCGGATTCTCGCGCGGGATGACGCAGAGGATCGGGATAGCCCAGGCCATATTGAACAAGCCCAAGCTCCTCATACTCGACGAACCGCTTGTCGGCCTTGATCCGCACGGGAGACAGGAGCTGAAGGATATTATACTCGCGCAGAAGAACCGTGGTACAAATGTCTTTTTCTCCAGCCACATCCTTTCCGATGTCGAAAAGATGTGCGACCGTATCAGCATTCTTTTCCAAGGGAACCTGCTCTGCTACGGAAAACTCGAGGACCTGCTCTCGGAAACAGGATCGAGGGTCCATGTGAAGCACGGCGAGGACGAGATCATGAAGGATCTCCTGCCCGAGGCGACCGGCACAATACGGCTTTCCGACGGCAGCTGGGAGCTGGTCTTCCAGAACAAACCCGAGCTTTCACAGAGGATAAAGGCCATTGCGGAAAAGAACCCCAGGGCGATAACAATCACCCCGTCCCGGGAAAATCTTGAAGATTTCTTCTTCAGGAAGATTGAAAATGCACAACAAATTATATAAATTATCAAAACCTTTTTAAAATATAATGTAAAATAGAAGAGGAAGGGGTAAAAATGAACGAAATAATGGCAATAGCTGGAGGTACGTGGCGTAGAATCCTCAGGATGCGCGTGGTCTATTTCCTGATCATCTGCGTCCTGGTCCTGATCGGAAGCGCCTACAACTACGACGTCCTGTCGCTGGGAATGCACAAGCAGCTGATGATGGACGTGTCCCTGGTTCTCAACACGATCGCGGCAATCCTCGTGACTGTCTCGATTACGTTTGAGATCCCCAAGGAACTGAAGGAGGGCGTGGCATCCACGCTGCTTTCAAAGCCTCTGGGCAGGACTCAGTATCTGATCGGAAAACTGGTAGGGATAGTAATAACCGGATTCGTGATAACCGGGCTTGTAACCGCCGGCTTCATATTCCTGTTCAACTCGGCGTTCGGCGAAGTCAGCGGCTCGATGATCAAGGGACATATCCTTATCATGGCCAGCGTGATACCGATGTCCGCAATCGGAGTTCTGTTCTCAGTGTTCGTACCTGAGTTCCTCGCCGCTACGGCGACGGTGCTTGTAATCTGGTTCGCACATTCGTCCCTCGCGCTCAGCAAGGTGAAGTTCCTTTATGGCGGGATAATCCCCGACCTGAACATCTTCAACCTCCGCGCAGAAGCGGTATACGGCGCCCACATCAGCTGGGGCTATATAATGATCGCCATAATATGGGGAATCGTATTCAGCATTTTCGCAACAGCAGTAGCAAGCCTTATCTTCAGCTACAAAGACCTTAAATAAGGGGGGATATAAACATATGAAAAAATCACTTGTAATACACTTACTGGTAATTGTAATTGCCGCCGCAGCAGGTTCCATGATCGCCTCGACTCTTGTCGTAAGCCAGGGCAAGATATGCGTCAGTAGGAGCCAGACGGCCAGCAAGGCGATGTGCGGATTCAACAAGTTCATCGCCGACGTGCAGTGGATGCTCTTCATCAACTACTGCGGCTCGATCGACTCGATCAAGGACCAGAATGTCGACGAAGTCTACAACAGGCTTGCCGCAATACTGCGGAACGATCCTGATTTCCAGAAGGCCTATGAAATCGGTGCGCTGATGATCTCCATCAAGGCTTCCGACAAGGCTGTCGAGCTCCTCAAGCAGGGAACCGACAATCCAAGGCTTTCAACGAACTGGAAGATCCCGTTCCTCGCCGGATTCGTGATGAACCACAATGTTCCTAAGGACAAGCTTGGTGCCCTGGTCGGCAAGATCAAGGCCGACTCGCAGTGGTTCTTCGAGACCGCCGCGAAACGCAGCTCCCCTCCGGAACCGCACGTAATCTCCTCCCTCATGAGGGCCAAGGCCGAGAAGCTCCTCAACAAGAAGTGGAAGGACAACATAACCATCGTCAACGAGAAACATGCCCTCCTCTGCGCATGGATCAATGAGGCGATGGATTCCTCCAAGGTCAGAATGGGCGCCGATGATTCCGGGTTCTCCGTGGTTATAAGCTCCGTAAAGGACTTGAACCAGAAGATCCTCCAGCAGGCCGCAAACCTGAAGAAGAACTATCCTGACAACCAGAACATCCTCAACACGCTGGCATACCTCAAGACGAACTATCTCAAGGGCCAGAACTTCTGCGATGCATGCCTCACGGTCTATGCTCCCGGAGACAAGTTCTGTTCATCGTGCGGAGAGAAGGTCGTGGTCTATGGCACATGCGCACAGTGTGGCGCAATTGTCAAAGGCGCGCATTGTAGCGCCTGCGGAGCCGCCAAGGAGGCAGCTGCCGCTGCACCTGCAAAAAAATAGCGGTTTGATCAAATGAGAAATCCAAAAAGAGCCGTATCAATAATATTTGTTACGGCTCTTTTTTTATACTTCTACAGCGAATCAGTTCTCAGGCAGGCCGCCCTGAGCAAGCTCAAGACACAGAAGATCAGCTCGGAGACAATCCTCTCAAAACTGCCTGCTTCCATTCGGAACAGCGCGCGGAAGAGCCTTGAGATTGGAAGGCTGAAGGACGCTGTCAGGGATGCCGCTGACGATATTGAGAAAGTCAGGGCGATAGTCAATCTGGCCTACGCCATTGACAACAAGAAGGAGCAGGAAAGGCTCTACAGGGAGATTTTGAAGCTTCCGCAGGTTCCAGATGCCTATCCGGCATATTCCTATTTCCTTCTTGATCCAAGGCAGGAAGTCGCCATATCAATCCAGGATTATCTGAAGTTCATCAAGAAGTGCCCGAGAAACTCGAGATACGAGATTTGGAACAACGGCCTTTCCACTCTCGAGAACAAAAAGGCCCAGATCTCGGCTCTCAGGGAATATCTGACTCCCCTGCTCTCGGAACCGCCGCCTTACAGGGACTATGCATATCTTTATGACAAGATTACGGATCTTGCGTTCAGGCTAAGCGATTCCAGCATGCTCGAAAAAGCCGGAAAACTCTCAATTGCCGCGCTGTCAAGACCTCCCCTGTTCGAGGAGATGGCGAGGAAGCCGGAAGTACAGGTGAAAAAATGAGGGACAGGATATTTGCAATCGCGGAGCTCACTTTCAGGAAACTGAAGGATCCTGCGTTCTTCCTTCTGTTCATATTCGCGGCCGGCGCGGCTTACATGATGTCTGAAATGGAGACCCTCTCATTCCAGAAGGAGAACATAATACTTTCGGAACTCATATCCTCGGGATCCGGCTCCGCCCCCCTGACAAGCTTCCTGTTCATCACCTGCATGACACTTCTCCTGGGCATTTTCGCAGGGGCGACAGACATACCGAGGGATATCGAGTCGAGGATGATCATGATCCTTGTCGGCAAACCGATAAGGAGGACGGAATATCTTGTTGGAAAATATCTGGGAGTATGCCTCATCTGCGTCTCCTTCTTCCTCGTCGCCGCAATCAGCGCAAACGCAGGGCATTTCATAAAGACCGGCCACATACACCCATTTACGACAATTGTCAGGCAGCTGCTTCTGGTCTTCTCCGTGTTCCCGTTCGTCGCGATGACCGTGATGTTCTCATGCTTCTTCAACGACATAACTGCAATGATAATGGCGTCGGTCTATCTGATATTCTCAATTTTCCTGTCAGTGATCCCCCTCCTGGTCGAAATGCTGCCAAAGAGCATTTCAATAACCACCTACCTGTATTTCATCTACTATACGGTACCGAATTTCCTGTTCTATTTCCTCACCTATAGGATAGTCGGGCTGGTTTCGTTTGCACTTATCGTCTATTCGC
>CAZDNQ010000222.1:0-7527 GCA_964506605.1 uncultured Victivallis sp.
AGAAAGGATTTTCGTATACCATGTGGAGGCCGAACTGACCTTCGTCTTGCCGCTCACGGTCAGGGAGACAATCCGGTAGAAAGACTCGGCGAATCCATCATGTGCCGTACTGGGAAAATCCTTGTCAATCCGGCGCCAGAAGAACATCAGCATGAAGCTCAGGACTATCACCAGGAGCGACCCATAGACGAAAACTTTCATATGTCCATTCTCGACCAGTCCGTTCCATATTCGCTTGAACGAGTGCTTCGAATCTGAATTTACCATTACACGGAGCCCTCCATCCGCGATGGGATGTGTAAATTCCATGGACTTCTCGCGGTCGCTTGTTATGAAGATGTCGGCAACAGCTACGTCGACCGCCCCAGATGACGCCCCTTCGATGAGAGATGCAAAGTTGTCGAACTCACGGATATTGCTTTTCAGCCCCAGATTCCGTTCGATCTGTTTCCAGAGGTCGAACGAGTAGCCCCCGTATTGGCCGTCGGTATTCTTTTGAATGAATGGAGGCTCGACAATGATTCCGACATTAACCGGAGTGATGGGCTTTGTGCTGCTATTGTCAGTTTGGGCGAGGCATGTGGCTCCCGCTGCGGTAAAAGAGGCAAACAGAGCCAGACATATAATCTGGCGGATACGGAAATTCAAGGCAGCTCTGATTTTCATGAAATCCTTATTCAATTTTTTGAAGTCGGTAAAAGTAGTTCCCATGAGATCAAAAATCAAGATTTCATAGGTTTGATATTTCATTCTTCGACAATACCTTATGCTTTTTATATACACAGGTAAAAAAGGGGAATACAGATGAAACAATTATCGGTTTCAACGATGTGCGCGCTTCTTCTGTCCTGTTACGCATCTGCAAAGGACATTACGACAACAGATGGGGTTGTCTATAAGGATATAACAGTTACCGAAACCACCCCGATTGGAATTTCCTTCCTTTCCGGTGGAAAGGGAGGTTGGATTGATTTCAGGGACATGACCGACGATGAGCAGAAAGAGTATGGATATGATCGGGCCAAGGCGGATGAATTTGAACAGAAACTGATCCAGAACAAGGGCAACATGGTTCCACAGGATGGTGCTCCGGACATGACAGATATACCGCCGGAGGCCAATCTTGATCCGAATGTGGTGCCCCAGACCCCTGAGAACACCGTGGTCATACAGCCAGGTCAGCAGATCCAATATGATACTGATTCTTTCTCTTCCGCAGGACCGGTCTACACCAATCAGTGGGTTAATTGGAATGGCAAATACTATCCTTCCTACTGGTGGCATCAGTGGTACTGGAACAATCACTGGGTTTATCGCAATGGAAGATATTATCCCTGGCATTATTATCACAACCACGGGCTCTGGTACCATGGGAAATATTATCCCTACCATCACGGTCTTCTGGCTAAGAATGAACGTTATCAGGGGCAGGATAAACGCGTCACGAATAATTATGAGCATCCGAAGGAGGATGATCTGAAGAATTATACCCCTCATTCCAGACCAGGCGAGGGGAAATGGGCGGATGATAAGAGGGACGGACAGAGGAGGGCTGAAGACAGGAGGTCGGAGGAAAAGAGGACTGAGGAGAAGAGAGAGGGTGAAAGGAAAGCTGAAGACAGGCGTGCCGAGGAGGAAAAGAGAGAGGGGGAGAGGAAAGAAGAAGAGAGGAAGTCCGAAGCTAAGAAAGAAGAGGAAAAGCGGGGAGAAGAGAGAAGGGACGAAGAAAGGCGTGGGGAAGAAGAAAGAAGAGGAGAGGAGCACCGCAGGTAGCAACATCGCCGCCGGGACGGGAAAATGGGCGATAATAGAAGATAATATCCTATGTTTCAGAAAGTTACAGATATCAGCCAGATTGAGGCTGTTGAAAAGCTTGCCCGCGAAATCTGGACCGAGCACTACACGCCGATAATCGGCAAGCACCAGGTCTCCTACATGCTCGACAAGTTCCAGTCGGCAGACGCAATTTCCTCCCAGATAAAAAAGGGGATGGAATATTTCCTGATTGTGGAGGAGGAAATACCTGTCGGATATATGGGTCTGGAATTTAAGCAGAATGAGCTTTTTCTTAGTAAGATCTATGTCCTGTCATCAATGAGAGGGAAAGGGATTGGAAGGAAGGCAGTAGCCTTTGCTGCGGAGATCGCAAAAAAGAGGAATCTATCGAGAATCACCCTGACTGTGAACAAAGGGAATATCAGCTCGATAAAAGCCTATGAGAAAATAGGATTTGTCAACAATGGCTCCATAGTCTCCGACATAGGACATGGTTTCGTCATGGACGACTTCAGGATGGAGAAGCTTGTTTCTATGAACAAGGAAGAATTCAACTGAGTGTATCTAAAATATTTATACTTTCCATGGATTTTGGACGTGAGAGCCATCCAACCTGATACCGTTCTGAATATTTTGATTCTTCTCCTTTTCTGAACTATCTTGCAACCATCATGAAATCAGAATTCCTATCAAT
This sequence comes from uncultured Victivallis sp., assembly GCA_964506605.1. GTDB lineage: Bacteria > Verrucomicrobiota > Lentisphaeria > Victivallales > GWF2-50-93 > GWF2-50-93. The sequence continues at coordinate 2,471 of CAZDNQ010000222.1, forward strand.
AATTTCATAAAATTCAAGAAACCGAAAGGAATTTAAAGATGAATAAAATTTTGCTCAGTGCAGTGGTCGTTACCGCTGCTTTGGCCACGTTCGCGGATTCCACCAACAAGGATGATCCCCGAGATAAATATTCGACGGACGGATGGAAGCTCACCTGGAGCGAAGAATTCAACGGCACGGGAACACCAAGCCGCGAGGTGTGGAATCCAGAGGTCGGTTTCGTCCGCAACCAGGAACCGCAGTACTATACTGACATGCGTGAAGAGAACTGCTCCCAGAAGGACGGCTCCCTCGTGATCACCGCACGCAAGGAGCAGTGGCCGAATCCCGAGTACAAGGATCGCAAACTCGGCGGATGGAAGCGCCAGCAGGAATTCGCGAAGTACACTTCAGCGGATATCGTGACAAAGCGTTCGTTTCTTTACGGACGCATCGAAGTGCGTGCACAGATGCCCGGTGGACAGGGAGCGTGGCCGGCCATTTGGATGCTTGGTGATTGCCTCAGGAAGGACAAGTCCAATCCGGAATATTATAACTGGCCCGCGTGCGGTGAAATCGACATTGTTGAAATATGGGGCAACAATCCGTGTCGCGTCGCCGCGTGTCTTCATACGTCGAAACACGGCAAAGAACACATCAAACCTAATGATTTCCATACCGTCACCGGCGGGGGAGACCGCAGTTTCAAGGGAGAAGGAGAAAAACCATACGAGGGTTTCCATACTTATACGCTCGACTGGTACGAAGATAAGCTCGTCATGTTCTACGACGGCAAGCCTTACTGCAGCGCGCGGCTCGAGCGCAGCGATTGGCCGGAAGGCGGCAATCCGTTCCGTAAACCGCATTTTCTTCTCCTGAACCTCGCTCTCGGCGGTTTTGGTAATAAGGTCGTCGACGAGGATTGGACGGATCCGAAGACCGGCAAGGTCGTTCCTGCGGCGAAATTCCCGATGGAGATGAAGATCGATTACGTTCGTTATTACGAAAAGCCGAAATGAGAGATGAAGAAACGGATCCGCGGCGCTTTACTTTATTTCGTCATTGACGACTACAGGATGGAGAAAAGCATCAGAGGATTTTTATCTGGAGGAACATGTTCTCTATCCTGTTTTGATAGACCTTAAGGTTACCAACATTCTCCGAACTCGATTTTCCTGTAACTGAATCGAAGGAATAGCTGTGTATTGGACAATTCAACCTTCCTCCCCCATAGATGCTGTCGACAATCGGGCCTTTCTCATGGGGGCAGAGGGCTTCGGTGACGATCCACTTCCCGTCATGAGTGTGGAATACCGCGAATTCACCTCTGGATGTCCTGATCAGCTTTGAGCCTCCGGAAGCCACGTCATCTGTTTCTGCTATGGTAAACCAGCCATCAGCTGCTGAAGAAACTTCTCCGGAATCCTCTGCATTGACCAGTTCCGGGTGCTTCTTCCAGGGATTCTTGATGCTTGCCCGTGCCAGGGCGAAATCGTACTCAAGTTTCTTCAGCTTGTCAGGAGTGTCATAAAGTATCGCATCGGCTATCTTTTCGACCCCGGTCCTGGCGACGAAATGGGACGTCCTTTCCAGGTACTTGCCGTGCAGGCGGTAATATTCATAGAAACGGTCCGCTATCTTCATCACTTCGTCGTGCGTCTTCACACGGGCTATCTTTTTCCCGACCGCAACCTGTGCCCCGCCGTTTCCTCCTATGAAAACATCCCAGCCACCTTCGACAGCGACTACTCCAAAATCCTTGATCGTCGCCTCGGCGCAGTTGCGGGGACATCCGGATATCCCCATCTTGAACTTCGCAGGGCCTGTCATTCCGTGATAACGGTCGCACATCTTTGTGCCAAGAGTCATTGAGTCGCCCACTCCAAACCTGCAGAATTCACTGCCGACGCATGATTTTGCGGCACGGAACGTCTTGGCGTATGCATAACCGCATTCGCAGTCCAGTTTCTTCCAGATGTCGTCCAGATCCTCCTTCTTTGCCGAATAAAGCCCGATCCTGTCGGCTCCGGTGATTTTCACCGTGAGTTTGTATTCCTTTGCGACTTTCGCAATCTTTGAAAGGAGATCAGGATCCGCCACACCTCCATGTATCCGCGGTATGATGCTGAAAGTACCGTCCTTCTGTATATTGCCATGGAACCTGTCATTCACAAATTTTGAATCATATTCTATGTCGTAATCGCCTTTCCATATGTAGTTTAGGACATAATCCAAACCCATCCTTGTTTTTGGATCGTCGACTGCCTTGTCGCCGAACGAAGACAGGATGGAAGACACGGAACGAAGACCGTTTTTGATGATATGCTGGTCCAGTTCTTCACGGGTGAGGGGAATTCCAGGAACATAATATTTTTCAGCAGGATCTTCCTTCAATTCCCCAATTTCCGAAATCAGCAGGGATTTTAGCTTGTTCTTGCAGTTGCCGCAGCCAGTTCCGGCACGCGTCGCCCCCATGACCTTGGAAACCGTATCGGCTCCATTCTTGATAGAACGGCGTATCTTTCCCGCGTTGACGCCGTTGCAGTCGCAGATCGGTGCGTCGTCAGGCCAGGATGACGCATCCATTATTGTCTCCGATACGGCTGCTCCGGGGAAAAGGATATCGGCCCTGCGATGGGGAAGGGGAAGTTTTGCCGTGTATGAAAGAGATATGGCGTCGATATTAAGATCCTCTCCTATCAGATTTGCCCCGATGATCCTGTTGTCGCGTATGATCAGTTTCTTGTATATCAGTGAATTCTTGTCCTCGAAGACTGTGATTTCATCCCCTATGTGCTCATTGAATTTCCCCATTGCGACAACGGGAAAATCACTCTTGAGCCTGGTCGGAGGAATTTCAGATCCTGCGTAGAAAACATCATCCCCAAGCAGAATTGATGCAAGCATACGCGACTGATCCCAGACAGGAGCCACGAGACCGTAGACACGTCCGCGATGTTCGCAGCATTCGCCTATGGCATAAATATCAGGATCAGAAGTTCTTAGAGTATCGTCGACCATTATGCCCCGGTTCACCCTCAAACCGGCGTCGGAAGCCAGGCTTGTATTTGGTTTAATTCCGCAGTTGAAGAAAACTGCATCGACATGAATCTCCGTTCCATTCTTCAATACGGCTTTTCTGACCCCGTTCCCGTCTCCAACGAGCGAGGCTACAGGATTTTCCATGAAGAACTGGAGCCCCTTCTCCTCCATTTTCCTCTGCAGATGGACGGACGCATCCTTGCACAGCTGGAATTCCATCAGGGAATCGACGAGATGCGAAACCATGATGTGCTTGCCCATCTTCTTGAGTCCGAGGGCAAGTTCAAGGCCAAGCAATCCTCCCCCTACAACGAGGACTTTCGTCCTGTCCCTCAGATAATCCTTCGCCTTTCCGACATCATTCATGGTACGGATGGTCATTACGCCGGGAAGGTTTGCACCTTCAACTTTTGGTATGAAGGGATTTGATCCTGTCGCCAGCACAAGCTTGTCATATGGAACGGATTTCCCGCCTTCAAGAAGGACTTTCCTTTTTTCGCGGTCGACCGATATCGCTTTTACACCCAGCAGAGCATTGACCTTGTTGTCCTTCAAATATTCCGGGCTTTGCAGGAAGACATCTTCCACCGAGTCAGAATAGAGCATGTTGACGAGTTTGATCCGGTTATAGTTCCCATGATCCTCGTCCCCGATCACTGTCATATCGAATTTTTCGCGGCTGCGGCCAACAAGCTCTTCAATGAGCTTGCCGGCGGCCATTCCGCATCCGATGACAACAAGTTTTTGCTTATCAGACATTTACGCAGTTCCAAGTTAAAAAAATGGATGGCCGATCTTGACGACCGGCCATCCAGCGTGAATATATCCCTATTTCAGGATTGCCTTCAGGTCAGCTTCCGGTGTCGTCACCGGCATGATGTTGAAGTTCTGCACCAGAACGTTCAGCACTGCAGGCGTTACGAATGCCGGCAGGCTTGGTCCAAGCCTGATATTCTTGATTCCAAGGCTGAGGAGGGTCAGCAGTATCACTACCGCCTTCTGTTCATACCATGACAGTATCATGGAAAGAGGCAGATCGTTCACTCCGCAGTTGAATGCCTTTGACAGGGCTACCGCGATCTGTATCGCTGAATAGGCGTCATTGCACTGTCCGACATCCAGGAGTCTTGGAATTCCGCCTATGGCGCCGAATTCAAGCTTGTTGAAGCGGTATTTGCCGCAGGCAAGCGTGAGGATGACGCAGTTCTGGGGGACTTTCTGGGCGAAGTCGGTGTAGTAATTCCTTCCGGGCTTGGCTCCGTCGCAGCCGCCAATGAGGAAGAAATGCTTGACAGCGCCGGATTTCACCGCATCAATGACGGCGCCGGCGACGTTCATCACGGCATTGTGCCCGAATCCGACCATGATGGTCTTTTCAGGTTCGTCCGCCTTGAATCCTTCGGCATCAAGGGCAGCCTTGATCACCGGGCCGAAATCCTTGTTCGTCACATGGGTGACTCCGGGGAACGCCACTAGACCAGTTGTGAATATCCTCTTGATATACCCTTCAGCAGGTTTCTGTATGCAGTTGGTGGTCATGAGGATGGAACCTGGGAACGCATCAAATTCCTTCTTCTGATCCTGCCATGCGCCGCCGTAGTTTCCTACAAGATGCTTGTACTTCTTGAGCTCTGGATATCCATGGCACGGAAGCATTTCACCATGGGTATATATGTTGATGCCTTTTCCCTCAGTCTGCTTGAGAAGGGCGTCGAGATCCTTGAGATCGTGTCCGGAAACAAGGATCGCCTTTCCCTTAACGGGAGTAATTCTGACCTTTGTCGGCACCGGATGTCCGTAGGTGCCGGTATTTGCCTGATCCAGGAGTTCCATGACTCTCAGATTAGTCTTTCCGCAGTCAAGGCTCATTCCTGTGAGAGCTCCGATATCTGTCGGATTTTCTGCGAGATAGCTGAGCGCCTTGTAGAAGAAGGCATATACGGCCGGATCTTCCTTGCCCAGGATCTGGGCATGATCAGCATATGCCGCCATACCTTTGAGCCCAAGAATCAGCAGGTATTGGAGACCGGCGACGT
>CAZDNQ010000223.1:0-7496 GCA_964506605.1 uncultured Victivallis sp.
TCTTCGAGGGCTGAACTCAAAAGTTAGGACTCTTCATTTTATAATAGCCTCCGCAGGAGGTGGAATTCTGTAGCCCAAAGGCGCAAGCCTTGGGAAAACGCGGATTATACAAAAGGAAAAAAGCCCCCGCAGGGTGGCGACACAATAGGAGTCATGGATTCGCATAGAAGTCTCTTGCATTGATACTCACGCACTTTCCCATTTATCCAGAGATCGACGCGCTATTCCCTATTTATAAAATATCAAAATATCTCATAAGAGGCTCTTGACATTTCATATTTAGATACCATATTGGTACTTATTCTAATAATTAAGCTCATTTTTTCAGAGATAAACATAAATTAGCAGTAAATGGTTATTTTTATGGTATCTATCAAGAAACGCTTCAAGTTCCAGCAGCTCAAGGATGAGCTTCTGACAGCTTTCCAGGGTGACATAAAAAGAATTCCCAGCGAGCGCGACCTATGCTCGTTGTACAAGGCGAGCAGGACGACTGTCAGGAAGGCGCTTGCGGACCTCGAGGGTGGCAGGCTGATCTCCAGGGAGGTCGGCAGGGGGACTTTCATAACCGCGAAGAAGCGCTGCCACCTGATATGGTTCATCTGCGTCGGGACAGCGCCCCAGCTGCAGTCGTTCTTCGAGGACGAGGCGAAAAGGTTCATGCATGACAGGGAGGAGGCCGACATACGTATACTGCATGTCGAGGCGAAGGAACTTGTCAGCGCCATCAGGGGCCGGCCGGGGACGAAGATCATCTTCGCCCCCAACTTCGGATATCTCTCAGGCACCGGCATGCTCCTCCCTCTGGACGGCATGAAGGATTTTACAGGCTGCCTCAGCTCCATCAACAGCAGCTATATCGAATGGCATGCCTCTCCGGAAGGGCCGAGGAGATGCTATTCGATCCCGCTCTTCCTAGACACGGAGGTGTTCGCATGGAACTCGGCAATTGCAAGGAAGGCGGGAATCGGCGACAAGGCGCCAGCGGACTGGAACGACATCATAGGATGGCTCGGGAAGATCGGAAAGCTCAGGGGAAAGGGAATTGATGTCTCCGGCGGTCTTCTCCCGGATATCAGAAAGAACATCAACCATGCGCCTCCCCTGGCCTATTACATTTCAGCCTCCGGCGGGAATCATTTCATAAGGAACGAGGACGGGAACGTCAGCCTTGACTTCAGTTCAGGACGCGAGTGGCTGGACTTCTTCCACCGCTGCCATGAGACGGGACAGATAATGTATGAGTCGGAATATTCGGAAGTGTCTCCATTGTTCAGGGGAAACATGCTCTTCCTATTCAAGGCAGGATCATGGATCATCCAGCAGAAACGCAAGTTCCCGGATTTTCCGCTGAGGATTTCACCGATACCGCCGCCGAGGAAGGGCGCAAACCCGTTTACACTGACTAGTTCCGTCGGCATGGGCATACTGCACGAGGCAGGGAAGATCAGCGAATCCTCAGTCACCGGCTGGGACTTCATCAGGCGTCTGACCTGCGATGCCGACAGCCAGCGCCGGCTGGTGATGAATTATTTCGGGATCGCGATCAACAGGGAGGTATTCTTCGAGCAGCAGAAACAGAAGGAATATCTGCCGTTCATCCAGTCGCTCACCACCAGCACGATGCGCTGCGACCATCCCGTCCAGCACGGCATCCTGAAGATAATGAGGATTTATTTCGACAAGGCGCTAAAGGGCGAGATCACGATAGACGAGGCGGTTTCTAGGATAAGGGAGACCGGAGATATACAGATGGAGATAGATAACGACAGGAGCCTGGTATGAAAGGGCTGAGGGGAATCTTGAAAACCAATTTTATTTTCGATTGCCGATTTCCGATTTCCGATTTGAAATTCAAAATTGGCAATCGGCAATTGGCAATTGGCAATGCTTTCACCCTCATCGAACTGCTGGTAGTAATTGCGATCATCGCAATCCTAGCGGCGATGCTTCTTCCGGCTCTCCAGAACGCCAAGGAGAAGGCCCGCGAGTCGGTATGCGCCGGAAACCTCAAGCAGATCAACCTGAGCTTCATGCTCTATGTCGACGACCAGAAATTCTATCCTCCTGAAAACTATCCCCAGTGGACAGAGGCCCTTGACGACAACGGTTATTCACCAATACCGACTGATCCTGCCAGCGTAAGCCCGAGGGACTACAGGCTGCAATGCCAGACATTCATCATCCGCAAGAAGCTTGGGAGGTCATACATTTACAACGCGACAAATTTCAACGGCATCTACCAGGTTGCGCCGGGCAAAGTCTATCCCCAGACAGTGCTCCTCACGGAATCCGGAGTTGACTGGGGCTGGGCATACACCTGGAACGGACATCTTCCTTTCGGAGTGCAGCCGCAGATATCGCAGGGGACGCATGGCAGGCTCGGTGTGAATGTCCTCTTTGTCGATGGACATGTCGAACTGATGCAGAGCCCTGATCTGAAACATACCATGTTCACAGGAATAAAAGACTGATCATAGGCACTCTATTAAGGAGAACAGGCATGAGGAACAGCGGAAAACGCTTTACCTTGATTGAACTGCTGGTAGTAATAGCAATCATCGCGATACTATGCACGCTTCTGCTTCCCGCGCTCAACCAGGCGAAGGAGAAGGCACGGCAGATCGTCTGCTGCAGCAACCTCAAGCAGATCAATGTCAGCTTCATGCTCTATATCGGCGACAACGAGTGCTTCCCCGAGCAGGACCATCCCGACTGGAGCGAGGCGCTCGACGGGAATTACACCCAGATCCCCACCAATCCCGTCTTCACAAATCCGCGCGACTACCGGCTCCAGTGCCCGACATTCCTTTCACGGAACATGCTCGGAAGATCATATCTCTACAACGCCCTCGGCTGGCAGGGCATCCACGGAAGAGGCTACTCGACGATTTATCCGCAGACAGTCCTTCTCACCGAAGCCAAGGACATCTGGTGCTGGACATACGTCTTCCCAGGAAATCTTCCCTATGACGTACAGCCAAGGATATCACGTGGAACACATGGCAAGCTCGGAGTGAACACCTTGTTCATCGACGGCCATGTCGAACTGATACAGAGCCCCGACTTCACGAATGAGATGTTCACATATAAGAAAGATTGAAATTATCAAGGAGATCCTCCATATGAAAATACTTGGACTGTTTCTTGTTTCCGTCACATTGCTCTTTCAGACATCGCTGTCCTGGGCGCAGTCAATACCAAACAGCGGATTTGAGGAGCTGTCCAACGGAAAGCCACTAGGCTGGAAATTGACCACCTACAGTTCTCCAAATACTGTCCCTATGGCTGCTGAAGACGCGGGATTTATCCGTGGAAAGGCATCCCTACATCTGAAACACGAAAGCGCTGTACAGCCGGAGCCGAGAAAGCCCGTCGTCATGATTACAGATGAGCCTCTCAAGGACATATTCGGCGGTGTCGAATATGAACTTTCATTCTATGCGAAATCCCCGGTCGCCGGACAGAAGCTCGATGCTGTCTTCTACACGAACGCCGACAAGAAACCGCATTTCTACAAGGGAAAGACATTCCAGCTCACCGAAACGTGGACCAAGTACAAGTTCCCTCTGAAGCTGATGACGGCGGAGGAATGGGACAACCGAGGCCTCTACATCCGTTTCGACCTGCCTTGCGGAGAGGCGTACATCGATGAAGTCGCCATCAGCGGTACGCTGACACCTGAACAGAAGGCGCTCATGGACAAGAAGGCGGCCCTGGAGGCATTGGCGCCGAAGAATATAATGGTGAATCCTGGCTTTGAGCTCGGATGGATCGGATGGGGCACTTCGCTGTATCGGAGGATCGGAGTTCCTTATGCCGAAAAAGAAGTGCCGTCAGGAATTGATTTTGAAAACAAGTTCGAAGGCGCCGCCTCATTGCGCATCGAACCGAATGAAACCATAGCAAGCTCGCCGTATCCGGTGAAGATCGGAGTCCCTTATACTTTCTCCTTCTATGCCAGGGCAGTGCCGGCGCCAGGAGACAAGCGCCAGGTCTCCGTGATGGCCATCACCCCGAAATGGAAAGTATTCAACTGCGCGCTGAACGTCGGAAAGGAAATCGGCCCGGAATGGAAACGCTATTCCATCCCGGTGACGTTCACGGAGCCTATGTCCCCATTCATTAATTCCATGTATGTCCGGATCGATTCCAACGACAACAGGCTATGGATCGATGCCATCCAGTTCGAAAAGGGAGCAATGACCGATTATGAAGGCGGGTTCCAGACAGGGGTCCTGTCTAAAAACCCGAATGGTCTTTTCCAGCTTGGAAAAACGGAGGATGTAGAGGTCGCGGTCTCTTGCACCGGAGGAATTGCAAAACCGGTTACTGTCAGTCTCAAGGCAACGGACATATACTCAAACATCCTCTTTGAAAAAAGCATTCCATTCGCGGCGACGAAGGACGAATTGTCAAAGGCTCCGCTTTCTCTTCCAAATTCGGTGCTGGGCGTAGTCAATATCGCCGTCTCCGCAGTCAATGCCGAAGGAATTACTCTTTCTGAAAGCAATTTCCGTTACTGCGTGGTCGACAGCAAGGCCAGGCAGAATCCGCTGTTCGGGATGGAGAACGCCGTGGGGCGCGCCCCTGAATGGGTCGAGGATTTCAATGAGCAGATAGCCAATGCCGCCGGTGCAGGATTCACACGCGTGTTCATAAGCACAAGACCGGAAGACGGAAATGATCCTGTGTTCCTGGAAAATCTGAAGCGCCAGCTCGATCGCAAAAAGAAAAGCGGCAAGACAGTAATGATCTGCATCGACCAGCCAAAAGGCTCGCATATCCAGCCCGGCTTCAAGACCGATGAGGAGCCGGATGAAGCCATCGTCGCGAAGGAAACTGCGGATTTCGCAGTTTTCGCCGGGAAACTCGCGGCATATCTCAAGGATTCGGCAGATTATTACCAGCTGCTCAACGAACCGAACATCTGGACAGCCCGCAGCGGTGCCAAAAAGGGTATCAAGCTGATGCCGCCGGAGAGATACGCGAAATTCCTTGAGGCGGGATCAAAGGCCGTCCGCGATGCGTGTCCAAAGGCAAAAGTTGCGGCGAACACCAACGGCATAGACGTTGCCTATACCGATGCCTTGTTTGCCGCTGGCGTGGGAAAGAGCATTGATGTGTTCACATTCCATTCCTATCGGACAGCCCCTGAAGTTCCGCAGACATATGAGGACATCAAGCGTCTGCGCCTGCTCGTGGACCGTTATGCGAAAGGCATGCCGATAATAAACGATGAACAGTATTTCGGCCTTCGCAACAAGAATGGGGGCGGCGGCGAGGTCGACCGCGACTACTTCAGCGATTCCGAGCAGGAACACGCTGGAAGGATACTCCAGAACTACCTGCATCACATCGCTTCGGAACGTGTGCCGTGGTCGGTATTCTCCGTTGGCGAAACGCTCTTCAAGTACGGATACGGAAACCCGGTCTACTTCTATTATTCATTCGGGGGCTATCGCTTCATGAGCCAGCTTCTTTATGATATAAGCTATTCATCAAATCTCGATCTGCATCCTTCGATAAGATCCTTCATCTTCGAGCGGCGCGACGGAGTTAAGATAGTTTCAATAAACACAAGGATGTTCGGCACAAAAGGTGGCATCCGAAATATTGAGGCTGAATCAGTGTACGACGTGAACGGCAACAGGATTTCTGCAAAGGATATTCCCATAGGATATCTGCCGGTATATCTGCAGTTCGGCAAGGACATGACGAACGATGCCGTGACTGCAATGCTCAAGCATGCAGATTTCTACGGGCTTGATGCGCCAATAAGGGCCACGTTCACAGCTGAAAATGGAAATCTGATGATGACTGTGGAGAACTGCGAGAACAAGCCGGTCAGCACGACGATTAATTTCACCAGGATGCCGGAAGGCTGGGCGGTTCCGCCACCGGTCCCTGTAAGTTCTCTTGAAGGACATGCCAAAAAGAACTTCACCTTTCCGATTCAGGAAAAAGTCTTCACATGGAACAAGGATTATCCGGTCGGATTTACTGCGGAGGTCGGAGACAGTGTCATAACAAAGACCGTCAAGCTCCCATCCATATTCGCTACAAAGGGAAAACTTCAGGGAGATGGCGAGAAGAACGCCAAGATGCCCATGTCGGAGGAAAACCTGTCTTCTGACTTCTCCGGAGGAAAAATCCCGCACAAGGGACCGAAGGACCTGTCGGCAAATGCGTCGATATCCTGGGACGACAGCAACCTTTACTGCAATGTCGAAGTCACTGACGATGTCGTGTTTCCCGGAGACGGAGAGGAAGCCAACTTCTGGAAGAACGATTCAGTCCAGATCTATTTCGACATGCAGAACGATGCCGGAAAGATCTTTGATGCGAACGATGCCGCCTATTCAATCGGCCTCGATAAGTCTGGGAAGCCAGTCGCGTATCTCGACAAGAATCCTACGGGCCGCTATGTCGGAGCAGCCAACGCGGACCGTGGAGTTGACGGTGAGGTCAAAGTCACATACAGGAAAACTGCTGACGGATATGCATATGAAATAGCGTTTCCGAAGTCTACTCTTCCATATCTCGAACTCAAGGAGGGGTCTGTGTTCGGATTCTCAATACTTGTCAACGACAACGATGGCGCCGGAAGGAAACAAGGTGTCACTCTTGGGCCAAAGGGTACGGAACCATATAACAATCCTTCAATTTGGAGAACTGTCCGGCTGGAACCTGCGAACAAAAATATCGAGGCAGGGAAATAATACCTACTTTGACTGCAGCTGTTCCCTGAGCCAGCCTGGGCGGTTCGTGGTGATGCCGTCCACACCGTATGACGCGAGCTTCTTCGCAGTCTCGGCGTCGTCCACCGTCCATACATAGAACTTCAGTCCGGCATCCTTGAACTTCTTCACAAGAACTGCGTCGATGACAGGCTCTGCTTTGACGTCGACTCCATCAAGCTTCATTACCTTTACCTTGGAGATCAGTTCATCAACAGTTATCGCCTTACCAGTCTCCTTGTCCGGCTTCCAGTCGTAAAGCAGGAGCACATCGTGTTCTGGGAATTTCTGCTTGGCCTGAGCAGCAACATCTGGATAAAAGGTGATTATGGGGAGCTGCCCGGGCTTTTTGCCTGAGGATTTGATGACCTGCTCCATTTCCGGCAACGCTTCGGGTCCGGATTTCACCTCTATGAAGAATCTTTTCCCAGCCGGCATTGTCGCGAGCGCTTCTGAGAGGGCTGGGATCTTCTCACCCTTCCATTGAGCGCCTTTCCAGGAGCCTGCATCAAGTGCGCGGAGTTCGGTAAAAGTCTGATCGGAAACCTTTTTGTCCACTCCCGCAGTACGCTTCGTGCCGGTATCATGGAAGACGACTATCTTGCTGTCGCCGCTGAGCCTGATGTCCAGCTCGCAGGCGTCGGCATTCTGCTCCCATCCGAGCTTGAACGAGGCAACTGTGTTCTCCGGCGCATCATGCGACGCGCCACGGTGCGCGATGATTTCAAACGCTGAAGCAGTAATACTACATGACAA
>CAZDNQ010000224.1:0-7492 GCA_964506605.1 uncultured Victivallis sp.
TGCGGGGAATCTACGGACACCGGCGCCTATGCATGGAACTATGCGGACCTCTACTGCCCCTCTCTCGGCGGGGCCGCCTATCCGAACCCGATTGTCGGCGACAGGCACAGCAGATCTATAAATCTGACCTGGGCGGACATGCATTCGGAATCAATGACGCAGAACGATCTCCGCCAGGGACAGAACGGAGATGTTGATTATTATTACAGAAGGATAAGATAGGGTTCCCTAGAAACTTACCATGGAAGGATTCTCAATATGAAATTCGCACTGGCCTTTGTATTTGCAGCGTTTTCGTCGAACCTGCTTCTTGGCGCGGACATCCCGATTAAGAACGGCGATCTTGAAGAGGAAGCCAAGGCCGTACCGCCGGGCTTCTGCATGTGGGGCGCCGAGGAATTCAAGAAGCCCGAGAACTACACACGTGACACAAGCGATCCTCATGGTGGGAAGGCATGCTTCCGTCTTTACCATCAAGCAAATACGCGCGGTTACATAATCAGTTCTCCTTTTGACAACGTGATAAAATGGAAGCCGGATGCCAGCTATACGTTCTCCTTCTGGGCGAAGACAGACAAGCCGGGTAAGACATCGAGCGTGGCGTTCTCCACATTCACATCCCTGTCCCCATTCACCTCCGGTCCGTCTTGGGGCGATTTTCCGCTGGAGCTGGACAAGGCCTGGAAACAGTTTTCCTTCACCTTTACTGAAGGGACTGATTTCACTGCGGACTCCTCCCCTTATTTCTGCATGGTGTTCTTCCCGACTACTATAAAGGAAGAGGAGAAGACAATATGGCTCGACGACATCAGGCTCGAGGAGAAGGCAAGCTCGAATCCAAATGCATCTCTGGCTGCGTTCGCCTCGGAGGTCAAATCCAAATTCCCGTTCCCTGCCACGGTCCCGCATTTCAAGGACGGCGACGTCGTCGTATGCGCCGGGGACAGCATAACCCACAACGGCAAATACCATAAATATCTTTCACTGTTCCATGCGACACGTTTCCCCGACAGGAAAGTGACAATATGGAATGCCGGTGTCAGCGGCAACGTGACACAGGACCTTCTTGAGAGATTTGATTCAGATGTAGCCTGGAGAAAACCTAACATGATCACATTGATGCTCGGGATGAACGATGTCAACGGGCCGGCGTTCGGTCCGAACGCGAAACTGGAGGATCTGAAGCCTTCCATCAACAAAACCCTGGAGAAGTATCAGGAGAACTTGGCGAAGATAATCGAAAAGGCAAAGGCTCTCAATGCAAATGCAATACTCTTCACTCCGTCGCCGTACGATCAGACGGCGGAGATATCTGCCGCGAACTCGCTGGGGAAGAACGACTCATTGAAAATGCTGGTGGACAACCTGCGTTCATACTCATCCAAATCCAATCTGCCTCTCGTGGACATATATTCGCCGCTGCAATATATAACGGATGAAAAACAGGCTGTCTCCAAGAAGTTCACGTTCGATGGAAGCGATCGCACGCACCCGAACGAGGCCAGACATCTCATCATGGCATATGGCTTCTTGAAGTCACAGGGGATCTCCCCTTATGTATCCCGCATAGTCATCGATGCAAAATCTTTAAAGACCGATGTTGAGAATGCAAAGGTCGATAAGCTGAAGGCTGACGGAAAGAAAATCTCCTTCGAATGCACAGAGAACGCCCTGCCCTATCCAGTGGAAAGCAAGGCTTCACTCGCGCTGCGGATGATCCCGTTCACAGATGATCTCAACCGCGAAATGCTGACAGTTACCGGACTTGATGCAGGAAAATATTCCCTTTCCATCGATGGTACTGATGTCGGGACATTTGATGCCGCCGAGTTCAATTCAGGAATAAACCTTTCATCAAACCAGAAGACGCCCCAGTACAAGCAGGCGCTGGCTGTATCCGCAATAAGCGACAGGCGCTATGACAAGGAGATCGGGCTGCGCAGCGTGGTCCTCTTCGAGTCGGACATGAAAAAAGCGAATGTCAATTTAACTAATCCCGCTGCAGTAAAGAAATACATGGACGGGGTGAACAACTGGCGAAGAGGGATCGTTCCGCTCTATTTTGAGACCAAGCCCAGGCTCGACGCGGTCGTCGCCGAAGTGAGATCTCTGAACGACCAGATGTATGCCGCCGCGAAACCGGTGATGCATTCATATATGATAGCTCCGGTCAAATAACAGGAAGGCGGTCAACATGGAAAAACTCCTATTGTCCTTGTTTGCAGTCTCTATATTCGCAGCCAGCGGATTTGCTGACGAGCTGCTGGTCAAGGAAGATTTTGAGAGTGCATGGACTTCATCCGTACCACCTGGATGGTCAATCAGCGGCGGACAGACTCCGGCGGACTACTACACACAGGACACATCAAATCCCCATGCCGGCCAGGCATGTCTGAAGATCCGCCATCCTGCGGACGCAGCCTGGCGCTGCATAGAGGTATCTGCAGAGCGCTTTCCGACAAAGCCGGGAATGATCTACACGATTTCATTCTGGGCGCGTGCAGAACAGCCCGGCAATGCAAAGCTGGACTGGAGAGGGCTGCAATCCTTCAAACCATATCTTGACTCTCCTTCAAAGGGAAATTTCAAACTGGATGCCGGGAACGACTGGAAGGAGTTCAAGTTCTCATTGCGTGAAGGACAGGATTTTTTCGCAGACGAGGCACGTTACATACTCCTGACCTTCAGCGCGGTCTGGAACTCGAAGGATGAACGCACGCTTTGGATTGACGACCTGTGTGTCTCAGAGGCGCCGGATCCGAAACCGCTAGGCATGATAAATGACAGAACTATAAAGCATGATGAGCTCCAGCATCGGCTGAAGCCGGGCGACAGGCTGGAGTTCACAATCGATCCTGCAAAACGCCTGCGCCCTGTGACGAAGGAGGCTTCCGGCCTTTCATTCCATATGGTCAGCGGATGGACAAATCCGTACCATCACGAGACCGGAAAATACCAGCTTGGCCCGCTTGAAGATGCAATACGCGACCTGCATCTGCCGATGACCAGGATCTATGCCGTAGCTGACAAACCATTCGGGGTTGACAATGGGATCGACAAGGTCGCGGAGATGCTGAAGCGCCTGGAGATCCCCGAGGAGCATTGCGTACTGGAGTTCGAACACCAGCACGCCAGCGATGCATTGCCTCCGGAGACCTGGGCACAAGGGGTGAAGCATTCGCTGGAAAGCGGCTACAAGTTCCATTACTGGGAAATAACCAATGAACCGTTCTCATCGACATGGGGGAATCCGGAATTTGGCAAGTCATTTCCGACACCGGACAGCTATATCAAACACTTCAAGGAGGTCGCTCCCGCGATACGCGCCGCTGATCCGCAGGCAAAACTCGGGGTCGGCATAGATCTCGGCCAGACGATGTGGAGCAACTATGTGCTCAAGCAGCTTGCAGGCCAGTATGACTTCGTCGCCCCGCACTATTATTTCTGGGCAAGGCTGAAGCAGACTCCTTTCGAAGAAGTCGCGCTGACAGGAAACTTCCAGATGCTCGACAAGGCATTGCGGACAAAGGCCCTCATCAACGCTTATAATCCCGGCCGCGAAGCATACCAATACGACACCGAATGGGGAGTGCTCGGCCATGTCGACGGTGAAGAGGAAGGATTTGAAGTTCGCACCGCTAACATCGTGGCCGCGATGCATGTCGCAGTACGTCTGATCTACTACACCCGCGAGGATATCCTCCGCGGCGCAAGCGGATGGTGCCTGCTGGGCTGGATCAAGAAGCCCGCAAACGGAATCCTCACTCTCAATGCTCCAGAAAAGCGCTACATGCTCTACTGGCTATATTATTACTTCAACCGTCATGTCGGCGAATGGGCGCTGGACACCGACGGGACCGCTCCATATTACAAACCGCAGCAGGCCAGGGATCAGGCGAAGTCCGGAGGTCCTCTTACTCCGGTCCTTGCGACCTTGAGCAAGGATGAAAAACAGATATATCTGGTGATCGCCAACGCTTCATGGGACAAATCTGTGCCATGCAATGTGAATCTGAAGGATTTTCCGGTTGACAAGACAACAGGTGTTCTACTGACCAGCGACAAGCTCGACGCCTATCCCTTGCTGGAGAAAAAGGAAGACGCGATCAAGGATTTAGAAATCACAAGGGAAGAGGGTGTCATTACCTGCACTATTCCGGCCCACTCAATAGCATTCGTTACCTTGGAACGCGCAAAATAGTAAAGCTGCTTTTATATTGACAGGACGGAGTTTTCCTCCAATGGGAATTCAGTCCTGATTTTTTTAACTCTTCAACGGCCCTCTCCTTCGGATACCGCAGGATCCGGAAAAACATTTAGCAATGCCTCTTGACATGTCTTATATAAGACTATATGTTATTACAATAAAGAAAGGAATATCATGCAAAATACATATGAATGGCTCAGGAGATCGAGGACTTTCCTATATGACGCGTACTGGCCTCCGTTCACTCCGGAGCTGAAATATACCCCTGAGGAGGGAATCGCTGTCGCAAAGAGGATGAATGCGAACGTCATCCGTTTCGGCTCCATCGGCAAATGGGCCCTTTACCCAAGTAAGATAATGCCTCGCCATCCGGACCTCAAAGAACGTGATCTTCTCGGAGGAACCATCGATCTGGCCCACAGGAACGGAATCAAGATCATTGTCTACATCCCCATCTCACATGCCCTTCCTACGGAGATTGTCTGGAAAAAGAAGCCGGAATGGGCGTTTGTCGGCGACGGCGGAAAGTTCGTCGAGCCGGTCAAGCATTTCGGCGGGCTCGAGATCGTCCCGACATGCATGAACGGCAAATATCACGAGGACATTCTTGGAATCGTGAGGGAAATCATAAACAACTACGAGCCCGACGGCATATATCTTGACGGCCCCTACCAGGGATGGGCGCACCACAAGACAATCTGCCAGTGCAAGTCCTGCAGGGATCTCTATTTTTCCGAAACCGGCCTGAAGCTGCCCCCCAACAAAACTCCTGACGGGAAATGCGTCATGAACACGCCTGAAGGCGGCAGATATCTCTCCTGGATAAATGCGAAGCTCGCAAATATCCTCTCAGAAATCAGGGATATAACTAAATCGAAGAAGGACATTCCGCTGATAATCAACAGGACGGCGGTCAAGATCACAGGATTGGACAATGAACGGGCCATGATAAAGCTCATAGACGGGTTCCTGACAGAGACGGACGCCGGCGGAATCGAAGGATTCAGCTATGGAGCCATCCACAAGAAGGTGGTCTGGAACTATACTACCCAGCACAGGTGGTGGCCCCGCCTCAGTTCGATCAGGCTCGAACAGGAGAGCGCGCTTGAGGCGTACCGCACAATGTCCATGTGCTCGACTCCGATCGTCGCATATGCCGGAAGATACTTCTACGGACAGGAGAATTCCGGATATATGAAGACGGTCTTCAGCAGGATGAGGAAGCTCGAAGGGGCGCTGTCCGGCACCGAACCTGCGAAGTTCGCAGCCGTGCTCTTCCCCGGCGGCAAGGCGCAGGCGACAGTCGACTTCCATGCCCTGATGAAGATCAACCCCGACGCCTACGAGATCTACAAGTGCCTCCATTCAAACGGAATCCAGGCCATGGTATTGCCTGACTACTTCATGGAGGAGGACAAGTCCCCCCTTATATCTTTTAAAATAATATGCGTCCCTTCATCTCTTCCAGTTTCGGACAAGCTTGCCGGACAACTGGACAAATTCGTCAAGTCCGGAGGAACTCTTCTGGTTTCCGGAAGCCGCAGGGACGGCTTTGGAGACAGGGAATCAAAGCTTGAGGCGCTGCTTGGAATCAAGGTTCTTAAGGGAAAATGCGAGGAGCGCAGGCTCATGGAGGATCTGAGATGGCTGGACAAGGCATATGAATTCTATCTGCAGGCCAAAGATGAATTCAAATATGGCGAAACCCTGATGACCCAGTGTGATTTCATTCCGGTGAGGCCGAAGAAGGGAAGCAAGGTTCTGGCAGAAACAGTATGCTGGCCCAAGGGGGAGAAGAGATTTCCAGCTGTGATTGCCAGGAAAACAGGCAGAGGACAGACGATATACTTCAATTCCTCGGTCGAGGATCTGCTTTCTAACTATGGGCAGGTGGAATTCCGTGAGCTTGTCGGGCTCCTCCTCAAGAATTCCCGGAATGATATTCCTTTCGAGGTGAAATCCGAAAAGCCGATATCAGCCACACTGGTCGAGAAGAATGGCTTTAAGATCGTCCATGTCCTCAACGAGCAGAACTTAGCCGACAAAGTCGGTTTCTCAATTTTTGTAAAGATTCCATCTAAGACGCGTGGGGTCTCCGCCAGATCGCTTGTTGCCGGAAACAACCTGAAGTTCAAACGTCAGATAGATGGAATTTTTATAAGCAACTTGACGGTTTCCGACTATGAATGCCTGTCATTGGAACTGGAGAACTGACATGACCAGCAGGGAAAGGGTATGCAAGACGCTGAGATTCGAGGAGCCGGACCGTGTTCCCGTGGACCTCGGCGGGACGACCGGAGCATCTGGAATCCATCTGCTCGCATACAGGAATCTCAAGAAGCATCTCGGCCTTCCATGTCAGTCGATCCGTTCCAACGACGCCATGCAGCAGCTCGCGATGATGGAGCGGGAGATCATGGAGCGGCTGCATGTGGACGTGATGCAGATCAGTACCGCGCTGATCGCGGAAGAATGGCATGAATATGAGTTCTTCCCGGGCGTTCCAGTACTCTTCCCTATGAAGCTTGATGCTGAACGCGGAACTGACGGATGGACTTTGAGGGACAGCTCAGGAGCTATTTACAACAAGCCGGACAGCTCGCTGTATTTCGACTCTGCCGACGGGCGCCACTGGTTCAGCACGGATCTTCCGCTTACGGACGAAAATCTTTCAGCTCTCCAGAAGAAAGTCAAAGACCTATATGACTCCACGGGCTATGCGCTCGCCGGCAAATTCGGAGGTTCTTTCTTCGAGTCGAATCCCGAGTTCCTGATGGATCTTGTCATGGAACCGGACAAGGTGACAGAATCCTTGACTAAGAAATGCGATGCCGTGATAGAGAAGATCAGGCTAGTGGACCAGGCAATCGGGAAATATATATTCTGCGTGACTTTCGCGGATGATTTCGGGGCCCAGAACGCCCCTCTGCTCAGTCCTGACCTCTTCAGGGTGATGATAGTCCCCCACTACAGGCGCTTCTCCTCCTGGCTGCACGCGAACACAAATCTCAAGCTTTATCTGCATTCCTGCGGGGCGATCATGCCTCTCATGGATGATATTGTCGAAATGGGGGTAGACATCCTCAATCCTATCCAGACATCGGCCGCCGGCATGGATCCTGTCGCGCTGAAGGCGAAATATGGAAGGAGGATAGTCTTCTGCGGAGGCGGATGCGACACGCAGAACGTGCTCGGATTCAAATCCAAGGAAGAACTGGAGGAGCATGTAAAGGAGAGGCTGCGCATCTTTGCGCCCGGAGGCGGTTTCATCTTCAACCAGATCCA
>CAZDNQ010000225.1:0-7488 GCA_964506605.1 uncultured Victivallis sp.
AGAACCCGGCTATGCTCCAAATTCCTCCTGATAGGATCAATCATGCGGAAAAGATCCTTCCTGCATGCCGGATCAGAGGGGTTGGATTCAAATCTGCGTATGGCATCCCCTAACCATTTCGAATACCTGAAATATTCGGCATGGCTCATGTGCTCCTTATACCATCCGGAGATCTGGTCTGCCTTGAGCTTGGAAATGCTGGAAAGATCATCCTCGGCCGCCTTTCTCATCTTGTCCATCTGGCTGCCGAAGTAGAAATACCCTACGGAAAAGATCCCAATTGCAAGAAGTATGAAGACCATGAAATAGGTCCATGGAAGGAATTTCTGGTTTCCACCCGATGTTTTTTCATTGTCCATGGTTCACGGCGCCCTGAATGACCTTGTTCAGCTCCCTGGTGTTGAACGGCTTCTGTATAAATCCCTTCATCCCCGCGTCCAGCAGGCTCTGGACTTCCCCGTCTATGCTGTATCCAGACATCAGGATAGCATTGATCTTCGGATTCAAGGCCCTCATCCCGATATAAGAATCCCTTCCGTTCATCCTTGGCATCATCATGTCGAGGACCACCAGATCTATCTTCTGCCAGGACTGCCTGTAATATTCAAGAGCCTCCTGCCCGTCCTTGCATATGAACACCTTATGTCCGAACACACGCAGCATCTTCGCGACCATGTCCCTCACTATCTCCTCGTCGTCGACAAGCAGGATATTCAGTTTTCTGACTGGTGAAACCGCCGCCGTCTTCGAATCTTCCTGATCAATGGACTCTTCAAGGACTGGGAAATACATTGAGAAGACAGTACCCTTGCCTTTTTCGCTCCTGACATCAATGACACCGTTGTGGCTGTTCACTGTGCCGTATACCGAGGCAAGCCCCATCCCTGTGCCCTTGCCAGCCTCCTTGGTAGTGAAGAAAGGCTCGAAGATATGCCTGATGGTCTCCCCATCCATGCCTACGCCATTGTCAACGACGCATATCTTCAGGCAGCGCCTGGAAATTGTCTTCTTGAAGATATCCTTCAAATACGTGTCTTCGGTCCTCAGGGTCTCGGTGGTGAATGACAGTTCGCCTCCTGCAGGCATTGCATCGCGCGCGTTGATCGCAAGGTTGAGGAGGGCGTTCTGTATCTGCGTCGGATCACCCATGATCAGGGCCGGACTGGCCTTCAGCTCCCTTCTGATCTCGATTCTCTTGTCTATGCTGTGCGAAAGGAGGCTGATCACCTCTTCGATCACCTTGTGTATGTTCACCGGAATGGCCTGGTATTTCCCCTTCCTGGCAAAAGCCAGCAGATCCTTGGTCAGATCCGCAGCCCTTCTTGAGGACCTCAGGATGCTCTCGGCATCCTTTCTCATCTCCTCATCATCGAGCCGGTCAGCCAGTATTTCGGCATAACCCATTATGCCCATGAGCTGGTTGTTGAAGTCGTGCGCGATGCCTCCGGCAAGCTGGCCTATGGCCTCCATCTTCTCAGATTGGCGGAGACGTTCCTCAAGTTTTTCTCTCTCCTCCTCGGCCTTCTTCTGCGAAGAAATGTCGCGGACTGTCGCCTGGAGTATAGTTTCCCCCTTTATATTCATCCTCGTCAGCAGGACTGTCGCAAAAAACTCCTCGCCTGTGAGACGGCGGTGCTTCCACTCGAAGTAGTTATATCCGTCCCTGACAGCTATATCAATCATCTCCTTTGCCTTCTCAACGGACAATCTGCCGTCCGGCTGGCGCTCAGGAGACAGTTCCCATGGCGCATGGCGGATGAACTCATCGATCCCGCTCACCCCGAACATATCGGCTATGGCAGGATTTGCGGATGTAAACTTCCATGAAGGCGGGGATAGGGTCATCAGGGCATCCTTGGAATTCTCGAAAAGGATCCGGAACTTCTCCTCGCTGTCCATGAGATCCTGTTCGGCCTTCTTGCGTTCGGTCACATCCTCCAGCATCGCAAGGAAATAAAGAAACTCACCCTTTTCATCCCTTACCGTAGAAAGAGTCAGATCCCCCCACAATATTCCTTTGTTCTTGCATATATATCTCTTTTCAGTATTGTATATCTGGATTTCCCCTTTAATGAGCTCTCCGACCTTCTTCATATCGGCTTCAATATGATCAGGATGGGTAACGTCCTTATATGAAAGCTTCGTCAGTTCCTCCTCCGAATATCCAAGCATCCTGGAGAATGCCGAGTTCACCCTGAGAAAACGTCCGTCATGATTAACGGTGGCCATCCCAATGGGTCCTTTTTCGAATATGGTACGGAACCTTTCCTCGCTGTCGCGCAGCGCCTGTTCCGTCCGCTTGCGCTCGGTAATGTCGTCGAACATGACAAAAATCTTGTTGGAAACAGGTACGCCAAAGATAAATACATTTTTCACATCACCGTTCTTGCAGGTCGCACGGTATTCTCTTCCCTCGATCTCATGGTTCCCCTCAATCGCCTCCTTGACAAGACCCATATAGGTCGATATCACTTCCTTACGGTATTTCTCATCGGGATAGGCCTGGATCCACCACCGTTCCATGGTTGGAATCTCTTCATGGGCATATCCGAATGTCTCAACGGCTTTCCTGTTTATATATTCAATCGTTCCGTCCATGGCAACAATAGCCATCGACATAGGGGATTGTTCTATGATCTTCTGGAAGCGGGCCTCGCTCTCGCCAAGGGCCTGTTCCGCCTTGCGCTGATCAGTGATATCCAGGACTACTCCCTCAACCCGAATCAGCTCCCCCTTACCTCCATATGTGAATTCACCCCTGGCGTGGATATGCCGGACACCTCCCCCATTGCCGGGGCATATCCTGTACTCCACGATCTGCATGGTCTCATGAGCGGACACAACCCTTTCAAAATCCTTCCTGAACATGTCAACATCCTCAGGATGCAAACATGCCATGAATTTTTCAAAGGTGGCCTCCTCTCCTGCTGAAAAGCCAAATATCCTGCGAGTCTCATCAGACCAAAAGACCTTCCCGGTCCCCATGTCCCGGCTCCAGTTGCCAAGATGAGCGATCCTCTGCGCATTCGAAAGGCTTTCCTCCTTGCTCCTGAGCTCTTCGGTGCGCTCCTCCACAAGCTCTTCCAGCCTGCCCCGGTACTTCTCCAGTTCCTTCTCAGCCTTGACCCTTTCCGTTATGTCGTTCCCAACGCACATGATCTCGGAGATCTGTCCGTTTCCGTCAAACACCGGCCTGTTGGTCCAGGCTATCCAGACGCGCTCGCCGTCCTTGCACATATTCTCATTGACATTGTTCCTGAATTTCCCAGGATCTTTTCCAATATTCCGTATAACGTGCTCCATCTCGTCTGACACTATTGTCCCGACGACATTCCTCCCGATTATCTCCTCGCCGCTGAACCCGAAGAACTTCTGTGCGAATTCATTGAAGAAAGTCACAACCCCTGTCCTGTCCATCCTGAGAATTATGCTGTTTGCATTCTCTACGAGTTCACGGTATTTCCTCTCGCTTTCCCTGAGGGCGGAAGTACGCTCCTCTATGATATCTTTAAGATGGTCCTTATGGCTCTGAAGCTCATCCAGCATCTTCCTTCGCTCCGTTATGTCACGGCAGAGCGTAAGTATCCTCGGCCCCTCTTCCGAATCAACCACTGTCGCATTGATCTCGATGGGGGTTATCTTGCCTGAAGGATCGGCATAGTCTATCTCGAAGTTCCTTATATGGCCGTCGATGGCGCATTTCCTTACAGCCTCCTCATTCTTATCCTTTTCGTAGTCAGCAGTCCATTCAGTCACCTTCCTGCCAAGGATCTCCTTCAGCTCATTCCTGCCGGCCAGCCTCACATATTCCTGATTTGCGTCAAGAACTCTCCCCTCCGAATCAATCACCACATATCCCGTATTGGTAGTCTCGACCAGGGACCTGTATTTCCTCTCGCTGCTGTTCAGGAATTCGGCCGCCATCCTGGCCATTGACACATCACGGAAGCTCCAGACCCTTCCTACAGGCTGCCCGGCTATCTTCTGGGGATGCGAATACCTCTCAAATATCCTCCCGTCATTGAACTCTATGATGTCAAAACTTTCCTCTTCAGGATGGGCATATAGATACTTGACCTTGTTCATGAAAAGATCGGGGTATTTAAGCTGGCTGAGCACATGGGCGATGGCCTTTTCGTCATCTCCGCTCGCCATCACTTCATCAGGAATGTCCCACATCTTTGAAAACTTGTTGTTGGAATAATTGATCTTCCCCTTGTTGTCAACGACCAGGATTCCATCGGCAGTGGATTCGACTGTCGCATTTAAAAGGGACAAGGACTGTTTCATCCCCTCTTCCGCCATCCTGCGCTCTGAGATGTCAAGGAGAATTCCGGTCCACACCCTGTCGGTGTTGGCAAGCTCCCTCGGACGTGACTCAAAATGCACCCATTTGACATTGCCTTTGACCACCAGGCGACCTTCCCACAGGAACGGGCTTAATGCCCTGTCGGAAGCTGTATTGTCATCAATCCAGCTTTGGAGATCATCAGGATGCACAAGTTTCATTGTAAGCGACGGATCTGCAATGTGCTGTTCCCGGCTGGCGCCGGTGATCTCGCAATAGCGGTCATTCAGGAATTCGTAGAAGTATGGAGGCTTGTCAATGTCTGACCAGTCCTCATGCTTCCTGACATGTATCCGGTATATGCCGGCCGCCTGGTTGTCAAGGATGTCCTCGTACAGCATCCTGCTTTCATTCAGCGACTGGTATGCCTTCTTCCGATCAGTAACATCACGGAAGAAACCCACATTGCACTTTATCCCGTCAAAGACAAAATTGATCGCATTGATATCCGCGTAGATTATCCTGCCGTCCTTGCGCATGCATGGAATATCGACAACCTGCAAATTCTCCCCCCTGGACTGCAATTCGAATTCGGAAAGGACACGTTGCCATTCAGATGCTGGATGAAGCCTCTCTATTGTCATCTGGGAGAGCTCTTCAGCGCTGTATCCCAGCATCCTGCATATCGACGGATTTGAATATTTAATCTTTTTCGTCGCGACATCCGCAATCAGTATTCCTTCAGAAGCCCCTTCCAGGATCAGCTTGAACCTCTCGTATGATGAATCCAACTCCTTGTTCATCTTCTTGAGTTCAGTGATATCGGAAATGATATGCACCGCCCCGCATATCTTTCCCTCATCATCGAAAATCGGATCCGCAGTCACTTCCAGCCACCTGTCCCCTGCCTTCAGGACGGTTATCTCCCTCTTCTTCGTCTTCTTCATACGGGTTATAGGGCATTCTGGAATGGGCTCATTCGTACCATGGACAACCTCCCAGCAGTAGCGCCCAAGGATGTCCTTGCTGTTTTTGCCAAACATCTCAGAAGACGCCCTGTTGCAGCGCATGATGCGGAAGTCGTTGTCAAGCAGGAAAATAGCATCCCTCAGCGAGTCAAAGGTGTTCTGCCATTCAAGCGCAGTCGTGAGCAGGATGTTCTCGGCGTGCTTCCTCCGTGTCGCATCCTTGCATATGCTCATCACAGCAGGCTTTCCGTCCCATGTAATAACCCTGGCCGTCGCGTCAACATGAACAGGGGTTCCGTCCTTCATCCTGTGGACTGTCTCAAAATTCAGGATTCCTCGGGACTTGAGCCTGGCCATTCGACCGGCCATGTTCACACGTTCCTCGGGTGTATCCACATCCGAAGGGTTCAACGAGAGGAGCTCCTCTCTGGAATAACCGAGAAGTTCGCAGGCCTTGTTGTTTACGGCAAGAATCCTGTCCTGGTCATGGATGAATATGGGATCTCCGGCGCTCTCAAAAAGCATCCGGTATTGGTCTCCGCCAGCATCCGAAGACAGTAAAGCCCCCTTTTTCCCCTTCCCCTTCTTCACAGAATCCCCCTTCATATGAACAAATCAGAAGACAGAGAACGGCAATATTTCATGCCGCTTCTTGAAAGTACCGGATTTACGACCGACAGTACATATGAATTATATACGCTTAATTAAACTTTTACAACTAAAATCGTAGTAATTTCAGGAAATAGGAATGAAAGCCTCTGAAATCATCAAACTCCTTGATCTTAAACCTCTTCCGCTTGAAGGCGGATATTATTCTGAAACCTTCAGATCTGCCATCTTTTCAAAGCAGCAAGGCCGCTGCTCCGGAACCTGTATCTATTATCTGCTTGAAGGCACGGCAAGATCATATTGGCATTCAGTCAGATCCGACGAAATCTGGCTCTACAATTGCGGCTCTTCAGCCATCCAGCTCCTGCTTTTTCCAGATGGAAAATGGGAGGAAAGGATTATCGGTGCGAATATCGCAGAACATGAACGCCCCCAGAGTATTATACCGGCCGGAACATGGCAGGCCGCCGTCCTGAAGGACCAGAAGGCATGGGGTCTGTTCTCGGCAGTTGTCTGCCCGGGATTCGAATTCGAGGACTATATCCCAGGAAAAGGAGAAGATTTGATCAGAAACTGGCCTTCCGCGGAGAAAAGAATCAGGGAGCTCGGGCTTATCTGACGGAGCGCCGGCATTGTCTTATTTCGACATCTCCAGCATCCTGCGTATGGATCTTTCGGCTGGAACCCGTATGTCTTCAGGAACTGAGATCTTATTCCTCATCTTCTCCAAGGACTCAAGGACATTATCCATCCTGTGCATCTTCATGTTCGGACATACCGCCTGCTCGGTCACGGGAATAAAGATCTTGTCCGGATTTTCCTTCTTCAACCTGTATATCAGCCCGAGTTCAGTTGCCACGATAATCTTTTTGGCATCTGTCTGCTTCGCAAACTTGCACATGCCGCCGGTGCTAAACACCTCGTCTGCAAGATCTATCACGTCCAGCCTGGATTCAGGATGAATTATGACCTTCGCGTCGGGATATTCCTGCTTCTTCTGGATTATCGCCTGCGGCGTTATCCGCATATGGGTCGGACAAAACCCCGGCCAGAGTATCATTTTCCTGCCTGTTTTCCTCTGCACATAAGCCCCGAGATTCCTATCGGGCACAAAAATGATCTCCTTGTCGGCTGGGAGGGCTGAAACTATCTTCAAGGCGTTTGCAGAAGTCACACAGACGTCCGTAAGAGCCTTCACCTCGGCCGAACTGTTCACATATGTGACCACCAGGGCGTCGGGATGCTCCTTTTTCATCTTCATAAGATCCTCGGCATCAGCCATGTCCGCCATTGGACATCCCGACTCCATGACTGGAAGGAGGACGGTCTTTTCCGGGGACAGTATCGCCGCCGTCTCAGCCATGAACTTCACGCCGCAGAAGACTATGACATCGGCCTTTGTTTCGGCCGCCTTCATGCTCAGTTCAAGGGAGTCTCCAGTAAAATCAGCGATGTCCTGGACCTCGCCAAGCTGGTAGTTATGAGTCATTATAATCGCATTTCTCTGCTTGCGCAGGACATTGATGCGGTCTATTATTTCCTTTTCAGTCAGAAATTCCATGTTTTATCTTTGTGTTCGAATTTAATAATGTAACACAGGCATCTTGCCTGTGGATTTGAATT
>CAZDNQ010000226.1:0-7487 GCA_964506605.1 uncultured Victivallis sp.
GCCGTTTCTGCGGCCGGCGGACCTCCACCGGCGGCACCGGATGCTCCTACAGGGCTGGCGGCGGCAGTTACCCCTCCTACATATGTCAATCTGACCTGGACTGACAACGCCACCACCGAGACGGGCTATACGATTGAACGTGCGGACAACGGGACAGGCGTGTTTGTAGCGGTAGGCACGGTTCCCGCAAACGTAGTCAGCTATACTGACACAACTACTGTGGCTGGCGGGATATACAGCTACAGGGTCTTTGCATTCAACACGACCGGCAATTCACTGCCTTCAAACATTGTGGCGATCACTCCGACTGCGCCTGTAGCGCCTTCCGGACTTGTCGCCACGCCGTCGGCGCTGAGCACAAATCCGCCGACAATATCGCTGGCATGGACTGACAATGCCAACAATGAGACAGGATATGTGGTTCAGAGAGCCACCAACGCGACCTTCACTACTGCACCGGTGACATTCCTGCTCCCCGCGAACACTACGGCCTACACGGATACTACGGTCGGGCTGAACATCAGATATTACTATCGTGTCCAGGCCTCTAATGCGGTTGGAAGTTCGGCATACAGCAATATTGTCAACCTGCTGTCGGCAGGACGTCTCCCGTCTGCTCCTACAGCAGTAGTTGCGACTCTCAACAATGCCCAGGCGATTGTCACATTCACACCGCCTGCCGCAATAGTAGGGGTTCCGGTTACCAAATATACAGTGACATCAAATCCAGGAGGATTGATTGGCTCTGGAACAGTTCCTTCTGTAACTGTGAACGGGCTTACTTACGGAACCAGCTACACATTCACCGCCACCGCTACCAACATGTATGGAACAGGTCCGGCTTCAGTGGCATCCGCCGCAGTCATACCGGCGGCAGTTCCAGGAGCGCCGACAAATGTGGTCGGAGTTGCAGGCAACACGCAGGTCACAGTGAACTTCACTGCGCCGGCAGCAAATGGCAGACCAATAACCATGTATACTGTTACAACAAGCCCTGGAGGCAAAGTTGTGACCGGTGCCGGAAGCGGGATCATTGTCTCCGGCCTTACTAACGGCTCCTCATATACATTCAAGGTGACTGCGACCAACGCCATCGGCACAGGTCCGTCATCGGCGGCCTCCGCAGCTGTCAAGCCCGGAACCCTGCCTGGCGCACCAATCATGAAGACTGCCAGCGCCGGATACGGACAGGCTACGATCACCTTCTCGCCTCCAGTGGCCAACGGCGGGATAGCGATAACAAATTATACTGTGACTTCGAATCCGGGAGGTTTGACGGCCAGCAGGTCGGCCAGCCCAATCACCATAGCCGGACTCACATATGGAACGAACTATACGTTCACAGTTACGGCTACCAACTCTGTCGGCACAG
This sequence comes from uncultured Victivallis sp., assembly GCA_964506605.1. Lineage (GTDB taxonomy): Bacteria > Verrucomicrobiota > Lentisphaeria > Victivallales > GWF2-50-93 > GWF2-50-93. The sequence goes on from CAZDNQ010000226.1 coordinate 1,373, forward strand.
GTCCGGCGTCACTGGCATCCAACAGCATAGCCCCTCTTGGACTTGTTCCTACAGTTCCTAGGACGGTCAGCGGCGTTGCCGGCGGCGGACAGGTTGCTGTCAGCTTCACTCCGCCTGCGAACAATGGCGGATATCCTGTCACGCAGTATACTGTTACTTCAAGCCCTGGAAACTTTACCGCCACTGGCGCGGCCAGCCCGATAACGGTTACAGGCCTGACGAATGGTACGGCATATAAGTTCTCAGTCAAGGCGACAAATGTCGTCGGCACTGGTCCGGCTTCGCCTCTGTCAGCGGCGATTACACCAAAGAATCTGCCCGGGGCTCCGACTGGAGTGGTGGCAGTTCCCGGCAATACCAAGGCGACTGTGAGCTTCAATGCTCCGGCGGCAAACGGTTCTACTGCGGTGACTGGCTATGTTGTCACATCAACGCCTGGCGGCTTTACAGCTACTGGTGTTGCGAGTCCGATAGCTGTAAACGGTCTGAAGAACGGTACGGCCTATACATTCAAGGTCAGTGCGATGAATGCCGGAGGGACAGGCCCGGCGTCGGCCGCCTCGAACAGCGTAGTTCCTGCGACAGTTCCGACCGCACCGTTGAATGCCTCCGCGACGCGCGGCAACGGCCAGGCGAGCATCAAGTTCACCGTGCCCACCTCAAATGGGGGCAGCGCAATAACGCAGTATACTGCGACTTCGAATCCGGGAGGCATAATAGGAACCAGCACCAAGAGCCCTGTGATTGTGTATGGTCTTACTCCAGGAACTTCTTACACCTTTACGGTGACTGCGACAAACGCGGCCGGGACGAGCCCGGCATCGAATGTCACGAATGCAGTAGTGCCGTAATATAAGGCTAACTGCTCAACAGCGGGGAGGGAGAAATCCCTCCCCGCTTTGTTTTTTCACGTCCGAGTTATTCTGCCTGCACTTCTGCCGGCATTGTTTCACCCCCTCAATCTCCAAATCCTTCAATCTCCAAATCTCCAAATCACATGGTAGGGTTTCCCCCCATGTGCCTATAGGGTTTGTCCTTATACCACCAGCGGGCTGGATATCATATATTGCATTGGGTTTGTAGTTCGGGTGATGTGTGAGGGTATGAGAATGGAAGAAAGGAGGTAAAGATGAAGAAGCCCAGTTTTAAATCCATTCCGAAGAAGAAACAGGGAGCTAAGGCTAAGAAGTTCAAGTCGTTCAAATGGCCGAAGGAGGAGAACGTCTCCGAAGTCTGTCTTGCAGGGGATTTCAACGACTGGTCGTCGGTGCCGATGGAGAAATGCGAAGACGGATTCCAGGCGATTATCGAGCTTGAGCCAGGGGAGTACGAGTACAAGTTCATTGTCGACGGGGAATGGAGGGAGGATCCTTCGGCCATGAAGTTCGCGGTAAACGAATTTGGGACGAACAACAGCGTGGTGCTTGTGGACTGATTCTGCAATTATTGATGGAGGCTGTATGAAACAGGGAAATTATTTTCGTCTGGAGAAAGGGCTGCTGTCATCGCGGATCGGCATGAGGTGCCCTAAATTCAAAATGGGGTATTCCGTGGACCCGTCTAATGCAGGAATCTCAAATCGTTTCCTGCTCAACAACAGTTCTGTATGGTTCATTAGATCTTTAAGGAAAGGATCAGGGCATGAAGGGAGATAAGAGGATTATTGAAAAGCTGAACAGTCTGCTGTCGGATGAGCTGACGGCGATCAACCAATACATGGTGCATGCTGAAATCTGCGAGAACTGGAAGTACAAGCATCTGCACGATGCGATAAGGAAGCGCGCGATCGATGAGATGAAGCATGCGGAGAGGCTGATTGGCAGGATTATCTTCCTGGAGGGAAGGCCGATTGTAAGCAGTCTAAACAAGATCAGCATCGGGGCGGAGGTTCCGGCGCAGATCAGCAACGACTGGAATGCCGAGGACGGCGCCATCAAGTCCTACAATGACGGCATCCGCCTTGCAGTGGAGATCGGTGACAACGGCAGCCGTGAGCTCATGGAATCCATCCTCAAGGACGAGGAAGGCCATATCGACTGGATCGAGGCCCAGAAGGACCAGCTGAAGCAGATGGGTGTTGAGAACTATCTCTCTGCACAGGTTGAATAGAATCCGGTTCCATCATTCGAGGATGGGGATTGACTCTCCATCCTTGATATTTTCCTAATCGCCGGGGGGCATATGGCTAGCACAGTCCCGACCAGACAGGCTGAGGATGTTTCCATCATGCTATGCGGGCAGGCGGGGCAGGGCATCCAGACTGTCGAACATCTGCTGACCAGCATTCTCAAGCCGGCCGGATACCATGTGTTCACGACCAAGGAATACATGTCCAGGGTGAGGGGTGGGATGAATTCCACCTGCATCAGGATATCTGACAGACCTGTTGCTGCGCCTGTTAATCGCATTGACATCCTTATTCCGCTTGACAATGGAGGCGTCGCACATGTCGGATGCATGCTGACTTCGAAGACATTTATAATCGGTGACAAAGGCGCCTGTAGCAGTGAAGTCCCTGATGGCGTGGAAATGACGGATATTGCATTTTCAAAAATCGCCGAGGAGGCAGGCGGCAAGGTATATGCGAACACCGTAGCCGTTGGTGCGCTTCTCCGGTTTCTTGGTCTTGAGATTGAGCAGAACCTTCCATACATCAGGGATTATTTTTCCGGAAAGCCGGAAGATGTGGTGAACAAGAATCTAGAGGCTGCACGGAAGGGCTATGGTGCCATGGCTGATTCCGGCAGATCCGCGCCACTGATGAATTTCAAGACCAGTCCTGAAGTCAAGGATCATGTCCTCTTGAGCGGAGGCGAGGCGGTCGCCCTTGGCGCAATTGCAGGGGGCTGCAATTTCATATCTTCCTACCCGATGTCGCCGTCAACGGCGGTGCTGTCGTTCCTGGCGAGATATGGAAGCGAGTTTGGGATAGTCGTGGAGCAGGCGGAGGATGAGATTGCAGCAGTCAACATGGCGATAGGCGCATGGTATGCAGGTGCAAGGGCGATGGTGTCTACTTCGGGCGGAGGATTCGCTTTGATGACCGAAGGGCTGAGCCTTGCCGGAATGCTCGAATCCCCGATGGTGATCCATCTTGCACAGAGGCCCGGACCTGCTACAGGACTTCCAACAAGGACCGAGCAGGGGGACCTGGAACTGGCCCTCTACGGAGGGCATGGGGAATTTCCAAGGGTGATATTTGCTCCTGGCACGCTTGAGGAAGGATTCAATCTGGCGCGGAACTCCTTCGGTGTCGCCGACAAATACCAGCTTCCGGTTTTCATCCTGACAGATCAGTTCTTCATGGATTCATGCAGCAGCACTCCTGCCTTCAACCTTGAAGGGAAATCTCCGAAGAAGCATTTCATAAGGACGTCCGCGGAATACAGGAGGTATGAACTTGCGCCCGACGGAATTTCCCCGCGGGGGATTCCGGATTTCGGCGAAGGCCTTGTCTGCTTGGACAGCGACGAACATGATCAGGATGGACATATAACTGAGAATATCGTGCTCAGGACCAGGATGGTGGAGAAGAGGATGAAGAAGATTGAATCGTTCATGAGGATGGATTCGATACCTCCCAGCCTCCTCTCATCAGGTGAATACAAGACTCTGGTAATATGCTGGGGCTCCACATTGCCGGCAGTACGTGAAGCCGTGGATATCCTGGGAAGGAATGACGTCGCCGTCCTGCATTTCAGCCAGGTGTTTCCGCTGGACAGGAAGGACATCTGGGAGAAAGTCAAAACAGCTGGCAGGATTGTGCTTGTCGAAGGAAACGCGACCGGTCAGTTCGGACGGATCCTCAGGAATTACGCTGGCGTGGAAGTTTCGGCGAGGATATTGAAGTATGACGGGCTATGCTTCGCTTCCGACGAACTCGCGGAAAGGCTGGGATCAGCGCTCGGAGGTGCGGGATGAACAAGTTCGACATGGATCTTTCGGACATTGCGTGGTGCCCCGGCTGCGGGAACTACGGGATACTCAATGTCCTCAAGAAGACTTTGGAGGAGCTTGGGATCGAGCCGGGCAAGCTGGTGCTTGTATCAGGAATAGGACAGGCCGCGAAGATCCCGCATTATCTCAGATGCAACTTCTTCAACGGGCTCCACGGCAGGGCATTGCCTCCGGCCACGGCGATAAAAGTTTCCAATCCATCTCTTACGGTGATCGCGGAAAGCGGCGACGGCGACATGTATGGCGAGGGAGGCAACCATTTCATCCACACGATACGCAGGAATCCCGACATAACCAACATCGTCCACAACAACATGGTATATGGTCTAACAAAGGGGCAGGCGTCTCCGACCAGCCAGACCGGATTCAGGACGCCGATACAGGTCGCGGGAGTCTTTCTCGAGCCTTTCAATCCGCTGGCGGTGGCGCTCGCGCTGGATGCCGGCTTCGTCGCCAGGGCGTTCATCGGCGACATGGACAGGACGAAGGAGATTTTCAGCAAGGCGATATTGCACAGGGGATATTCGCTGGTGGATGTCCTCCAGCCCTGTGTTACCTTCAACAAGGTGAATACATACCAGTGGTTCCGCGAGAACACTTATTACCTCGATGGATCACACGACACGGGCGACAGGAGCCAGGCGTTCAGGAAGGCGACTGAACCCGGGAAAATGGCTCTTGGAATTTTCTATTCAAGGGATGGGAGGAAGACATTCGAAGAGAACGTCGTTGAACTCGAGAAGGCGCAGCTTCCGCTCCACAGCCAGGAAAATGATTATGGGAAACTGCGTGAACTTATGGATAAATACAAATAGGGGAGGGTAGTCATGGAAATAGGTAATCTGGCAGGCAAGCGATGTCTCCCGTGCCAGGGGGGTGCATCCCCGCTTAAAGGGGAAAGCATCTGCATGATGGCGAAGGGTATATCGCAGGAATGGAAGGTTGTCGGCGAACATCATCTGGAAAGGGAGTTCAAGTTCAAGGATTTCGCGGCTGCGCTTGCCTTCACCAACAAGGTTGGAGCCCTGGCCGAGGCGGAAGGGCATCACCCGGACATCTGTCTTTCATGGGGCAAGGTGAAGGTGATAATATGGACGCACAAGATAAACGGGCTTCACGAGAACGATTTCATTCTCGCCGCGAAGATAGACGGCATTATATAAGGGAACCTCTAAAAGTTCACATATGGCGCGTTGCGGAAGATTTTTGATAGGTCAAAGAGAATTTCTGAACGAGGCGTATCCAAGGCGATACGCCGACAGAGGAACATTCTTCTTTGAGCCAAAAAGATCCGCAACCCGAAGGGCAACAAATTCTTATGGATTCTGTCTTCGTCTGGAACTCAGTCGCAGCCCGTTCTGGGCTGCTCCTGAATTCCATTCCTTGACATAACTCCATAATTGATTGTTGCGCGCCACATGTCAATTTTTAGAGGTTCCTATAAGGCATCAGAGATATTTTGACAGGATTACAGGATTTTCAAGATGTTTTGGATTTCAATTCATCAAGTGAATCCAGTTATCCTGTCAATATGGGTTTATCATAAATTTAAGGAGGACTTATGAAGAAGCTGTTGCACATCATCGCCACCCCGCGCGAGGCGGAGTCGCGCACGCTTTCGGTTTCAAAGGTGTTTCTTAAGACGCTGGCGGAGAAACGGCCCGAATGGGAGGTGGACGAGCTGTTTCTTCCCGGAGCGCATCTGCCGTCGATGACTTTGAAGAGGGTCGATGGAAAATACGAACTGCTTCAAGGCAGGGAGCTGCACGGTGAATTCAAGAAGGAATGGCAGGAGATACTGGCCCACATCAACAGGTTCATGTCGGCGGACGCCTATCTCATAAGCACGCCGATGTGGAATTTCAGCATTCCTTACGAGCTCAAGCACTACATAGACATCATCGTCCAGCCCAGATATCTTTTCCGCTACACTCCAAACGGTGTCGAGGGGCTGGTGAAGGGCAGGAAGATGATGGTCATAACTTCAAGGGGTGGTGAATATCTGTCGGATGCGGCGAGGCAGTTCGATCTGCAGGAGCCGTATCTGAAGCTGGTCTTCGGATTTGTTGGGCTGACCGATATTAATTTCATAAAGGCCGAACCTATGGACATGGGGCCGGAACTGCAGAAGCAGAGGTTGGCGGACGCACAGGAGCAG
>CAZDNQ010000227.1:0-7469 GCA_964506605.1 uncultured Victivallis sp.
TATTTCAAGCGGAGAGTGTCAGATATGCAAGCTGATTATCCGCCGGAGCAATAATACCGCTCAACCCACACAGTTTCCAAAATACGGCATGAATTTGTATGGAATCGGTGGCATGTGGTCGAGGGACCCGTGGAAGTCCCGGAGATATTCGACAACCGCTAATATTAAAAAGCCTTCGCAATGTATTGCATTTGGAGATTCTTGGGTCAGCTGGCGTTCGTGGCTGGGCTCGTATTCTATTTCGCCCGATCCGACTTATACCGATTATACTAGGCATAACCAAAAATGCAATATGATATTTTGTGATGGCCATTTTGAACCAGAAGGTATGGGTATTTGTTTAAACTTACCGGGGGATTGGTCCATACAGGCGCCATGGGGTGCGCCTTGAGATTTATTATTGTCTTGCGCGCATGTTGGTGGGAATAATGAAATGAAAATGATAGGTTTAAAATTTCACAAGGGAGGGAGGGCGATGAAAAATCAGCCATGTGGTTGGCTGTTAAATCCGACAGCTTGTCCGATGGAAGATGCAGGAAGATCTCTACATTCCGGAGCGGCAGGGAAAGCGGGGCATTTCACGCTGATAGAGCTGCTCATCGTGATCGCGATCATCGCAATCCTGGCGGCTTTGTTGCTTCCAGCCCTGCAAAGCGCAAAAGACATGGCCAGAAGGGCGCAGTGCACCAACCAGTTGTCCCAGATCATGAAGGCGCGGTATCTCTATGCGAGCGACTACAACGGATACATCTGGAGTCTAATTTTTGATGGGGCGGGGGGAGGAGGGTACTGACCGCATGAGTGTTCTGGCGAAGGTCCATTGCCTCATGAAGCTTATATCAAGAATAAGAACAACTTCGTCTGTCCGTCAACGATACTCGGTGGAGTATACAACGGCGCGCCATGGAATACGTACGGGCAGTGGTTAACATTCGACCCAAACACTACATTTCGCGGAACCGGCGGCTTCGTGATCAGATTCTTTACTCCCACGCAATATATATATTACAACTTCTACCGTATTCCGTATCCCTCCCAATTTGCCCTGATGGCTGACACTCAGATATACAGTCCTGGAGCCGCTGCCGACGGAATGCCGCTTTACTATTTTTCTCGCGTCGGCCCTTGCGAGTCATCCGCTGTGTCTCTATTGCACAGGGGGGTGGCGAACTGCGCCTTTGTCGACGGACATGTCGATTCTCTCACAGGAGATGGATGCGCCTCCGTCGACATCAAGTATACACTCTCATACAAGAAAGTGTTCATCACGCGGCCTTAAACGGTTGCTGCTGGAATCAAACGACATGCCAAAGACGCGTCACGAAACTGTTTTAAAACAAATGGTTTTCTATAAATAGCTAGGTAGGTAAAGAAGTAGGTAAGATGAAGAAGAAAATATTGTTATGAACGTAGATTACTTCGATGAACTTGGTTTGCACGGCGAACCCATGGGGCCTAAGCAAGTGGATGCTCCGTTGAGAATAGCTGTCAGGTGCAAAGACAACACCGTCAACGTTTTGTCCGATGGAATCTGCGTGTTGACCGTGAATCCCGCCCTGTCCGGCGACGCCGGGGCTGTGACCGTGCTTGCGTCCAAAGACGCGTCGGGAAACGTCCGGGTAGAGATGTGTATCCGGCCCCAGGGTTCCATGCACCTAAGCCGCGCGGCCCTGCGCTTTGAATACCTTCCCGGCGACACGACAGAACGATGGACCGCCTGCCGCGAGAGCTTCCACTGGCTCCCCAACATCAAAACCTCAGAAAAACAATTCGCAGGCGACCATGTCTTTCGCTCTCCCGCCGCCATTCTGACAAGCCCGACAGCCCCAGGCGTGGCCGTCATTCCCGATCTCGATACCCTTGCCGCATGCCGTCCGGCGCCGCAATACCTCGACATGGGATTCCCCGATGGGGAGTCGCCGTGGATCGAACTGGGGTTCGCGTCGCAGAAACCCGTCGGTCATGTCTATTATGAACCCACGGGCGAACCGTTCGAGGTGCCATCCAAGGGAATCAGGATCGCCGCATGGATCATCATCGCGCCGCGTGAGGCGTTTCCCGGTGCCGCCACATCGTTTCTCTGGTCGCAGTTCGGCAGCAGGCATGCGTCCGACCGCAGGCCGCAGGTCATGCCCTTTTGGCAATATGCCGATTATGGTTATGTGCCGGCGTTGGAGCACCTGTGGCAGGAAGGGCCGCAGCCTGGAACCGGCGGCATCACCCTTTCCACATTCCGCAAAAAAGAGGGCGGGTTTCGCGGTCGGTCCTTCGCCGACGATCTTTTCTTCCACTCCTGGTTCAATAACGCCCGGACCGCATGGGGATTGGGGGAGTGGGGGAAGACGCTCGGTCATCCCGATTGGGTCGAAAAATCAAAAGAGATCATGAACCTGGCGCTTTCGGCACCGCGTGAACACGGCCTCTTTCCGGCGGTCTTCGCCCCGCACGACCACGGGTGGGAGGCGAAAAAGCGGGAACCGTATCACATTCCCGACGCGGCCTGGACCGCCATCTGGATCCGCAAATACCACGCAGAAATTGCGCCGTTGCCCGAGGCGCCCGCGTTCCTGAACGGCCTTGCCGATTTTCTGCTCTCCGCGCAATCGCCCGACGGCGGGTTCCCCACGTGGGTGGAACATGTCACCCTCACGCATGATCCGCGCCTCAAAGGCGCGGCCTGCGGCGCTATGGCCACATGGTTCATGGGAGAAGAGGCGCTGTGCCCGGATCTTCCGGCAGACAGGAAGAGGGCGTATGTGAAGGCGGTCATGCGCTCTGCGCGTCATCTGCGCGAATACGTGCTCCCCCGCCTGCGGTTCGAAGACTTCGAACTCTACTACTCCTGCTCGGGAAAGAGCCTTGATTTTTACGACAAATGGACCCATTCGTACGGGGTCAACACCCTGGCGATACAGTGGTGCGTGGAAGCGTTCCGGGTTGCGCACCTGCTGGATGAAGGCGAAGAGAAAGAAATGAATCTGCAGGCTGGGCAGTTCTGCATCGACCTGATGTGCCTGTTCCAGCAGGTATGGAATCCGCCCTACATCTCATTCTACGCCTTTGGCGGCTTTGGCGTCATGAACACCGACGGCGAATGGCACGACGCGCGCCAGGCCCAGTTTGCCGAAACCCTTGCCAATTGGCATGAACTTACCGGAAAGATTGAATACAAGGAGCGCGCCATCGCCGCGGCTCGCGCATCGCTCGCCTTGATGGTTTGCGATGAGAACAAAGAGATCGCGCCAAACAATTACCAGGGCACGGATATCCATTTCGAGGTGCACGGCATGATGGCGGAGAACTACGGCCATAAAGGCGTCAATAAAAGATCGTACCAGTCGGGATTTCACTGGGGGTCGGGGAGCGCGCTGACGACTGCGGCAAGGTTGATCAGGAGAGGGGTGATGGAGGACTGAATAGTAGACCCTAAACCGGCCAAGGGCCGGAAATACGAATATTATAAGATAATCCAGAAAAAGTGGCAAGCCTAATGTCGAAGGGTTGGGGCACTCCTTCCTTATGAGGAATTACCGTCCAGAGCCTGATAAGTGGTAGACAGCCTATCCGATTGGTTATCCCGATGGATGGAATAGTACGGCATATAATTTAAATAAAATACACTTAACTGGTTGACAATTAAATAATTTACGGCTACATGTATTCAAGTATACTAAATGTAAAGGAGTAAGTTAAGGTGAAGAAAAAAAATATTGTTATGAACGTAGATTACTTCGACGAGCTTGGTTTGCACGACGAACCCATGGGGCCTAAGCAAGTGGAGGCTCTTGTCAAGGAATGTGCCGAAAGAGGAGTAGATACTATTTTCTGGCGGGCTGCCGGCATTGGAATCGCAGGATATCCAAGCAAGGTCCTGGCATCGCCGGAAAAGACTGCGAAAACGGCATATTCCCTAGTGGCGGCCAGGGCTAAGGACACCCCTTATGCGGGGCTGGGCAAACCAAGGGAAGACGCGGATAGGCTTCTGCGCGCCTCTCTTACGTGCATGGATCCCCTGTCCGTAGCGCGTGACGCATGTCACAGGCATGGGCTGAAATTCTTTGTCTGGCTGGATCCTTTTGACGAAATGTGCTCCTATTTCGTGTTTGAGCATCCTGAGTGCCAGATTCTGGGCCGCGACGGCAAGTCGTCATGGCCCGGCATGCGCAGCTACTGCATAAAGGAAGCGGTCGAGAACCAGCTCGCGGTCGTCGATGAGGTATTGGCATACCATCCGGACGGCCTCTACTTGAGCACGTCCTGCCATAGCAGGCATCTGCAATTTCCAGAGCCTGACGACTTCTTCGGTTTCGAAAAGCCTGTCGTCGAAAGCTATAAGAAGCGCGTCGGCCGAGGTATTGACGAAGGGACCTTCGACGCAGACGCATGGAATGATATAAAAGGCGATGGATTCACTGAATTTCTCCGCCAGACGAGTCTCCGTTCGAAAAAGACAGGAGCCAAGCTGGCTGTAGCAACCCAGTTCGGGAAGCACACGGTCTTCGCATCCCCGTATTTCTCGACGCATATCCCATACCGATTCACCACGCAGTGGAAGAGATGGATCGATGAAGGGATAGCCGACATCCTGGTGTTGGGCGACTATGAGTGGACTTGGGATCCTGGACCGGTGTGGGAGGCAAAGGGGATCTCCGTGCAGAAGGGGCGTTATGCAGCCGACGAGCTCACGCCGGAATATGTCAAGTATGTCAATGGACGCGCTGAATGCCTGCTGTTTTCGAGCTGGCTGTCCGCTTACGCGCAGCATCACAAGGGGGCGTCCGCCGCCGACCTCGAAGGGGCGATGCGGATGCGCAGTGCGACAATCAAAGCTACAGGCGCAGATGGAATCTGCCTGCATGAAGCCCATACTTTCGAGCATTACAAGGGCTTCGACACCGTATCCGAAATGCGCAGGAGCCTGGACGCGGTAAAGTGAGAAGTGGCGTGGTGTGGATTGAACAATGTGCCGAATACAAATAAAATTTAACATAATGCAACATGTATAAAAACAGGTTATTAAAATGTACAGGAATATAGTCTTTGCCGGTATGATTGCTTTAGGTTTGCTGTGTTTGTCTGCGACAGTCCGGGCGGACGCTCTGGATGATGCCAGGAAAATGATAGCCGACAAGAAGTATTCAGAAGTGGACAAGGTGCTTGAACGAGAACTGGGCGAAAGCCGTCCGCGCCCTGAGGCATTGAGGATTTCATATGAGGCGGCCATGGCTGGGGGGCGTTTTGTCACGGCTGAACGGCGCATGTCGGCTCTTTTGAAGCTTACCCAGAACAAGGATTTGGACCTGCTCTACCAGGGTGGTGTTTGCGCGGAACGGATAGGGGATGTGCAGGGGGCCTTGACACGTTATGTGCTCTACGCCCAGAATTGCGACATAAAGAAAGATAATCCTGAAAAGGATGTCAAGGCAGAGAAAGACGGCAAGACCGAGAATGCCGACAAGACTCTGAAAGAAGACAAGGCTAAAAAGGAAAAACTTGAACACGCGCTCAATTTCATTTTGATGCATGGGGCGTATCCTTCCGAATACAAGAAGTATGTACAGGTGTTCGGCGCGAACGAGAACGCATGGAATTTTGGCTCCATCTTGCTTGATCGGCTGTGTGCGCTTCCGGATTCTGTGCGCGCCCTGGAGATCGCGGCATTCATGCAGGAGAATTTTCCGGCTCCGGCCAAAGTGAACACCGTGCACCGGCGCCTGCGTGTTTCATCTGAAAACTATGAACTTGGGAAAGACCCCAAAGACCGGTTTGTCAAACCTCTGCTTGTGATGGCGGCGGGAGTTCCGTCCGACTATGACAGTATTTCCTGGGTGTTTCAGAATGCCAATGCCACCATGTCGCCTCCGGAGCGGTTCGACATGGCCCTGAAGATACAGTCAGCCACAAAGAAACCTTTGCTTGCCTGGCTTGCCGGATCATTTTCCAATCTGAGGGAATTCAAGGACCCTGAGGTGCAGAAGGCTGCCGCAAAGAAGTTCCTTGAGTTGGAATCCATATATAGGGCTAGTACGAACCGTAACGACTATTTGCTGTTCATGCAGGTGTTATCACAATGTCCGGCCGCCTTTTCCATAAGTGACAAGAACAAGGAACCTCTTGTCTCCGCTTCCGATGCCAAACAGAAATTCGATGTGCTCAGGAAGAAGTATGCCGATGCCCCGATGTCGCTGGGCGGAATCTTCCAGGAGCTCCAGAGCAGGTTCATGTCCGGTGATGCGCGTGCCGATTTCCTGAGGAAGAACATCGACATCCTGAGTCCCGGCCAGGTGAATGACCTGGTGGCGCTGGACAAGGGCCAGAACATTTCCGCCACATTGGCGGAATATGGAAAGGGAAGGAACTATAAGGATATGGTTGATGTTTGTTCCCTAATGATGACGTATTACAAGCAGTCCAAGGATACCAATGCCTCCCAGCTTCTGTTTGCGGCGGCCAAGGATTACATGTTTGCGTATCCGGGATCATTCAACTGGCGTCACATCCGTGACAATTTCATAAACAGTCCTGTGATAAGTTCCGATAAGAAGCTGGAATTGCTGAGGGATCAGATAACGTTCGCGGGCTATAGTCCAATCCGTTCAGAACTGCTGAAGGACATGGCCAAGGACAAGGTATGGGCGGACAGCCAGGCATTCCAGGATCTTGTGAAGCTCCATAATGCGAAGGGGTCCGGCAGTGACATCCTTGGCCGATGCCATATTGCCGTGTGCAGCACGAATGACGCCAAGGAAGTGCTGTCGCTCGGGGATAATTTCCTTAAGGAATACAAGGGGCAGATTCCGGGCGGATTTGAGAAGACCGCTGACCGGGAAAGCCTGCTGGCCGCCAATATCTTTGCCAGGGAAATTGAAGTCATGTGGAACGATAGCAACAATATTAGCGCGTTGGCTGAGGCATGGGCTCCGCGCCTTGGTCTCGGATCCAGCTGGGATTCTCTGACGCGCCGCCTCCTTGAACACAACAAGAGGGGTATGCTTGTAAAAGTGGCTTGCTCCTATGTCGCACTTACAAAGAGAGATCCCGGTTCACAGTCCACTTGGGATTATCTGAGCAACGGGATCTCTGATAACAACGATTTCAGGAATCCGCTGGAAGGATCCTATGCCAAGATGGGGACTGACCGCGCGGCTAGGTTTGTACTTGGCAACTGGGACTCATGGAAGGGGAAAAGCCAGTTCCTCATGGATCAGGTCGAAAAAGCCGTTGTCGGCACCGGATGCAAGTTTTCCAGCCTGGATGCCGCTACTCCGCTGATACGGCACATGTTCCATAACGCAAATGCACAGAACAAGGTGCCGCCGACACTGACTCAGGCTCTGTGGAACTTCCTGATTTCTAAGGAAAATGAGAGTGGCTCATATGATACGGATTTGGAAGGATTATGCTACGGGCAGCAGATTCGTTCAGCGAATGATAGTATTTGAGCAGCCTCTTATTAATATACTCTGTCA
>CAZDNQ010000228.1:0-7451 GCA_964506605.1 uncultured Victivallis sp.
GCCTGTTGTGCTTCGCCTCGATTGTAAACGCCGGAAAGTTGAAGGTCTCAGGATATGTGATGGAACCATAGCCCCATACCGTGGTCTTAGGCATGCCGGTGGGAAGAACCTGCTGTTCAAACTCGCGGACCCCGATCTCATAATAATCCGCAGTCTTGCCATCCTCAGTGCGGGATGTGCCTGTCTTCGGCATCTGCGGCGGAATTATCATCGGCTCCACATATTTGACAATCGATGCCGGATCCAGCGTCGGCAGGCTCTGCGCTGAAACACTGCAGACAGAGAATGCAAAAACAAACGCCGTCACTCCCGGAACCATAAATCCGGACTTGAATTCATTCTTTTTCATGGCTCTCCTCCCCCTTTTTTATTTTCATATTCATATTTGCCAGCTCTTCCAATCCCCGTTGAAGCGGTCTTCCATTATTTATTCATGCATAAAAACTACATGGTTGAGTTAAAGTCATAAATGGGTAAAAGCCCTATGCCGGGATGGGTGGAAACCCTAGAACTGAATGGAGACAATGAAATTGGATTACAGCAGTGCCGCATACCCGACAACGACTGGCGCAAGACTCATCTCATCGGTGATATCGGCTGGTGCCGGGCAGGCTCTCCGTCAGGTGATGGACTTCCCTGTCTCACCCGAGATCCTCCCCTTCAAATACTCGGCCATCTGCAGGTCGGTGGACTTTATATGGTCCTCAAGCCAGCCGGAGAGGAAGATCTTAAGTTCGTTTGCGATCCGGACAATATTCTCGCCCGCCTCCATCTCATCCGACAGCCGTTCTATGTTCTCACGGAAGTAGTCATGCATCCTCGCATGCTCTTCAATATCCTGATAGGCCGTGGATCTCATCAGCAGCTCCTCGGTATCGAAATGCTCCAGCGCAAAACATCTGAAATAATCAAAGCTGCCCCTGAGATTCTCCACCTTGAGCTCCGGATCCCTGATCTTGTCCATGAGCAGGCCCAGACGCCGGAAATATTCATCGTGCTGCTTGTCGACCAGCGCAATCCCAGTACTTAGAAACACCCTGTTTGTTATCTCCATCTGACACCCCCTCAGTTTTTTCCGTCCGGCGCGCAAGCCGCCTGTGAATCAAGAAGGGCCTGCCTTCCTGTCCGCCTCCGAAACCTTCCCTTTCAAATATCCTGCCAATCTCAGATCATACGAGTTTATATGCTCCTCAAGCCATCCGAAGAGGAAGAACTTCAATTCGCCGGCGACCTTGAGCACGTCCCTGGTAGCAGCGATCTCATCTGCCATCCGGTCGACGTTTCCGCGGAAATAACCGTGCATCTGCACATGTTCCTCCGGACCGGGGAAGGAGGAGATCTTCATCAGCAGCTCCTCGGTGTCGAAATGCACCACCGCGTAGCTCCTGAAATAGTCAAGGCACCTCATGAAGTCAATATCATGAAGCTCGCCTTTTTCAACCTTGTCCAGCAGAAGGTTCAGGCGCCTGAAATATTCCCTGTGCTGCTCGTCGACCAGAGCTATGCCTGTCTTGATCCAGTTTTCATTCTTGTTTTCCATGTTTTCCTCTCCCAAACACCCGCATGGCGGCCATCCTGCAGACCGCCGTCACTTATAAATGCTTCTGGGCTGTCCTATTATGAGATCCACATGCCCGTCAAGGAAGACAGTGTTGACTCCTAGTTCGTTCTTCTGCATGTGCGGGAATGGCGCCCCCTTCCTGAAGAAGTCCGTCATCACCCACACGCAGCAAGGTCCTGCCGCGGGAAAAGGCAGGTTCGGAACACCCAGCGCGGCATACGGGTAGACAGGTGAGGAGTATCTTTTGTCGCTCTTCAGCCCCCTCGGGAAAAATCCATAGGGATAACTGCTGCCGACCTCCCGCCACTGCGTATTCTGGCAGTAGACGCTCCTGTCCCTGCCCTTGTTGTCCATGAAACTCCAATAGACATATGAAATATTGCCGGCCTTCCAATTCACGTCGCTGTTGACAATCGATTCCTTATCCATGGTGGGCATGTATTTCCCGGTTGACTGCGCAAACTCCTCCATCGCCTTCGCCTGCGGACAGTAGAAGGCATCCCTTAGATCATCCGTTCCTGAGGCCATCGCCTTCAGCAGTTCCGGGTGGGGGTTGTCCTCGTTCAGCTCAAGAGGATAGAAGTTGTTGTTGCCTTCGGAATACACCGACAATGCGAACTGTATCCGCATCAGATTGCCGCTGCATGACTTTTCCATCGACTGGGATCTCATCACCGCATAGCGCGGGACCATGAATCCGCCCAGCAGCAGGAGTATCCCTGTCACTATCAGGACTTCGATCAATGTGAAGCCTCTTCTTTTCATCCATACCGCCTGTTATTTAGCCGTGTTCATCGCATATTGCCTGTCTATCTCCACGTCTGAAACATGGAAGCTGCTTCCGGCAGGGCTCAGATAGATGATCGCGGCTTCCTTGCCGCGGACACATGTCGCCTTATATGTGATCACGTCGTCCTCCCTGCTGATCGCCTCCACGCTGGAAGCTGGAGTCCCATCGAATCCCGCAAGCTGCTCCGGAACAGTCTTCCACATCGCCTTTGCCTTCTCCGGCTTGAAATAATCGACATCCGAATAATTTCCATTTAAGAACCGGTTCACGAACTTCTCCGCCTTCCTGAAATCTTCACCCCTGGCATAAAGATGGCTCCTCTCAAAACCTGGATACGCCATTGAATACAGGAGCCTGAACGCGAGGAGGAGATTGACCAGGAGGACGAATGCAAGGCATATTGCATTCCAGGAAAGCATTCCTCCCATGACGCCTGTGGCTTTCCTACTGCCCTTCCTTTTCCTGGCGGAAGCGGATTTTATGGAATCCCTCATATGGACACCATCGTTCATCCTGTCGGACTCCCGCTTCCTCAAGGCCGCCTCGGCGACCAGCTTCCTCATGTTCCTTATTTCGTTCACGCTGCTCATTGAAATGCCCTCCGGACTTTGCTTCAATTATTCAGGTCACTGGACATGATACCAGAGGATGTCGTTCCTTGCATCTGTCTGTATCTCGCTCCACTTCATGGAATCCACATGCCCGTCCCAGAATGTGACATTGGCGGAATTATTGTGCCGCACGTCAACATTTTTCATCTGGGTCGTGGTGGTCGTGTCGCACCTGGGGCAATAGACAAGCCAGCTGTCATCGTAGCCGGGATGGTTCCGTTTCGCATCGAGAAACTCCAGCACATTCGCAGGCTGCTTGATATCGCGGAGCTTGGTCATCGGCATGGTCGGCTTAGTTGAGATGTGGGAGAAGTTCCTTCCATAGTCGCAGCGCGGACGCATGACGCTGCTGACAAGAAGCGCCTTGTTGTCCACCTGCGGACATCGCAGGATCTCGTTGTTATTTATATAGTCCTGGAAATTCTCCGACCAGAAATGCGTCGCAGCCATGCCGGCGGCATTGTCGCTGACATATGGGATGGAGTCACCATAGTCACTTATATAGTGCGCCATCGCCAGGTTTATCTGGCGCGAGTTGTTCACGCAGCAGCTCTGCTTTGCAGTCGCGCGCGCCTTTGAAACCACCGGCAGGAGCATCCCCGCCAGGATTGCGATGATCGCAACCACCACGAGCAGCTCGATCAATGTAAATTTATTTCCGGTTTCCAATTTCCGGTTTCCAATTTCCCTCTCCGCTCTTAAATCGGCAATTGGCAATCGGCAATCGGCAATGTGCGTTCCGAGTGTGAATTTACCTGTTCTTCTGATTTTCATTGCCATCCCCCTCTTTTGCTTATTTTGCATTTGCTTCATTATCATTGTCCTGTACATGTGCACTTTTTCCTGCGCTGGAAAGCTTCTCAATCATCTTCGAACCGGCAAGAATTCCGACAAGCCCCGCCCCTCCGGCAAGACATCCCATGCAGCCGTTGCAGCGCGACAGGCAGCTTCCAGCGAGAAGCGAACCGACTGCCGCCGCAGATCCCATGGCGCCGTACACAATCCTCTTCCTGAGAGGAATCTCCGCCGGAATCTCCTTTATTTCATTACTGGTCATCTTATCGCCCCTCCCGGGCATGCATCCTTGCACTTGCCGCATGATATGCAGGAGAACTGGCTTATCCTGACTTCCTCCTTGTCCTTGGCGATTGCCCATGCCGGACATATCTCGCTGCAGGCTCCGCATCCGGTACAGTTCCCCTTTTCAATTTTGAGTCTCCGGAAACCGAGCTTCGCACCCAATGCATTGACCAGCGAATCGACTGCCCCCACAGGACACATGAAGTTGCAGTAGCCCCTTCCACCTTTTGACCATACGCCCAGAACGATGAAAAGAGATGCGCTTACAAGGCCGGTCGTCGTCATGAAAAACGCCATACTGCCCGGTTCGAACAAGGCCGTGAACATCTGCGGCACGACCGCGAAATTGCAGAGCTTGCAGCAGAGGCTTCCAATCCCGGCCAGTGGAGCTACGAGGAATACAAGGAAATATCCGTATCTGACCGCTGGTGCCGGAATTTTCGAATAATCTATCTTTATCTTTCCCGGCACGGCGTTTGAGGCGATCTCGCTTGCTCCGCCAATTGGACAGAGGCGTCCGCACCAGAGACGTCCGAAGAAGAATGTTATTGCGAAGACCAATGCTGAAAGAGCGACCCCCATGAACGTGGCGAAGAATATGTAGGAGGCCGGCTTGAGGCTGATGAACATCCTCATGCACCATGTCCCGCAGAATTTCGACTCGCCGAAGAACTGCGGCAGAAGGCTGAGAGGCGGCAGGAAAAGCAGGATTCCAAGTATTAGAATACCATAGCGGATTTTAGACGTCCGGCTGAGGTTCTGGAAGCTTTTAATGATATTCATTTCCCCGTCCCCCCGCGCTGGTATGGCTTCCCGCCGGATGGATGGCCTGACGCGGATGCCGCAGCACTGTCATGGCATTGCGATGAATCCGGTCTGCCCGAGGCATGGGATTCGGACCCCTTCGACCTCGGATCTGAAAAATCCACAGGAACGGAAAGCACCCTGTTCCCCTGGCTGTCGGTCAGGACGATATTGCATTTCTCGGTCTGCAGCGGCTTGTCTGCGAACTTCGCAGGCTCGGCATCGAAGGAGTTCCTGCAGTCACCGGAACAGAACTGGTATGTCCTGCCCTTGTATTCCGTCATGTCGGCCGTTTCCGGAGACTGCACCCACATCCCACATACCGGATCCTTTTCCGGCGGATGGAAGACCACGTAGAAGGCAATCTTGTCTTTCTGCACGCCGTATATGGTACTGTCCTTGATCCTGGGCCAGTCGTGGAGGCCGATATCAAACACTCCGGGATTTCTTCCGATTATCTCGAAAGGCGGAGTGTTCCTCCCTTCAACTGAAATCTTCAGATCCTCCTTGCGGTCGAGTTTGACATTGCTTGTAACAAGAGTACTGCAGCGTTCCGTCCCATAACTGAAATGCGCGCCATGCCGCGCCTTCCCGCCTTCGGAATTGGTCTCGGAGACCACATGGCTGGAATCATTAGGGCGGTATGCAGCCAATCCTGTGAAGACCAACGTCGAGGCGATAAACGCCGATGCAAGATATAACTTTCTCCGTGTGTCCAAGACTCCCCCCTCCATTTTCAACAATGCAAGAATCTTCCTTCAATAATGACAATATCTTCGGGATCCACATATGCCCATGGGGAGAAACCCTACCAAGGCATAGGGGGAAAACCTACCGGGATGTGGAAGAGATGGATGGGATATATGTGTCAGACAAGGGTTCCATGGGTAAGCGTTTAGCAGGCTTTATGCGCGGACAATCGTACAGATATTCCTGGAATATGCCACTTTCGTCGAAAGAGTACTATCCCTTGGGGTTTTCTGTTTGCATTACGGAACGCCGGCACCCTTGCCGGCCCAATTGAACGTATTCCACCAGGTTGGTGGCGTTCCATGGGGAAGGTCTCCGTTGCCTAAATGAGGCTGACATACCCAGCTTAACGGTTGCTTCCAGGGCTGTCCATCAATTCAAGTCCCAGAGCTGATCCTTGTAGTCCGGATTTGCGGGATCAACTATGTTGTTGCCCACCCATTCATCCATTGGACCGGGATAGAAAGGGGCTGACATCGGCATTGATTCAACATGGCTTTCCACGAAAGCCACATTGACAAGCCTGTTGACATGTCTTGGATTCGGACGATACGCGGGATTTCCTGCAACAGAAGTCTTGCTTGGTGGATGGCACATGGTGGAGATCGTGTTCGTGTTGCCGTCGCGGACACCGGAGTCGCATATTGCGACAGTATCGGCCCAGGCCCTGATCCTGTCGACCTTGGCCCAGTTGAGATTCGTGTTAAACCCATAGCTGCACTGGATGCCCGGCATCGTGTTGCCCAGGCATTCCCACACCTGGTTCGTCTCCGCCTCGCTGTTCGACCTGCCCTGCTGCAGATATGGATAAAGCAGCATCTTGCGGTCAAGTCCAGTGGCATAGCCAACGTATGAGAAATCCTGGGCATACATCAGCGCCGCAGTGGATATCTGCCTGAGATTGCCGCGGCAGCTGATACCCTGCGCCTGCGAACGGGCCTTTTTCAATGCTGGCAGCATAATCCCGATCAGTATCATTATTATCGCAATAACAACGAGAAGTTCGACCATGGTAAAACCACTGGCCGTCATTCTCCGGGAGGATGAGCCTCCGGGACTGGCTCCGCCGGCTTCCCTATCCAGCGAACTCCGCAGAACACACTCAGCATTCCTTGAACACATAGTATTTCCCTCTTTTTATGAAATGCACCATCCCTAGACCTGGGCTGAAGTGAATGACGGACCTCTTTTGAAGAAAGCACTGACTATCGTCTCAAGCTTGTCGGAAAGCAATTCATTCTTCTCCTCCGCCCTGGCCTCAAGGAACCTGCAGAGCTTGTTGTCCTCGACTTTTATATGGTTCATGAACCAGTTGACAATCAGATAATTCAGCTTCATGGACATCTCATGGGGGGAGTTCCGGGTCTTGAGGGTAGTCTCCATCCCGTTGATCTCCTCCCGGAATGTATCATGTATGCTTTTGTGAATGCCGTAGTGCGGATAGTCATATGTCAGCATGGCCGACTCCTCCACGGAGAAATGCTCTGATATGTAGTACTTCAGGAAGGAAAATGAATCAATGATCAACTTGCTGTCGTCCGCCTTGAGCGAGCTGTCGAGGAGCTTGTTTACAAGGCCGATGAACTCCCTGTGCTGCCTGTCGATCAGCCTGATCCCCGTATCGAGGTCCTGTTTCCATTCTATCTTTTCATATTGCATGATTCAATCCTTTTATTTATCCTTAGTATATGCCAGGCCATGAAATTCCGATATTAGGGTAAACCCGACGGCCCATGGGTAAAAACCCTAAGGTTGAACTCCATCTGGCAGTCTCATATGAGCCGGGATTCGGCAAAGCCCCAGTTCACCAGATGATCGAGGAACGCCTGCACGAAATCCTTGCGCCTGTTCTGGT
>CAZDNQ010000229.1:0-7433 GCA_964506605.1 uncultured Victivallis sp.
ACCCTGATGATGTGCCTGCTGCTGCTGACATTTTGCGTGATCCATCAGAAGAACTCGGAATCTGAAATTGCACTGAAGTCGTCGGAGAACAAATACCGCGGCCTCGTGGAAGGTTCGCCGAACTGCGTGGAAGTATTCGACAGCCAGGGGAACTATATCTCGATAAACGAGACCGGCCTGCTCATGAAGGGGCTTTCCGAAAACGACGTCATCGGGAAACCCTACAGGTACGTCTGGCCTGAAGGCTTCATGCGGGATATAGTCGATGAGGGTGTAAAAAGAGTCCTGAGGGGGGAGAAATGCTCGTTCGAGGCGGAAAACATTAGGATGGACGGCTCAAAGACAACCTGGATGACCATATTGAATCCAATATTCGACGAACAGAACAAGGTATGCAAGTTCGTCGCCATCTCAACGGACATCACGGAGAGGAAGATCGCTGAACGGGCCATCCTCGAATCTAAGGAGCGCGCTGAGCTTCTGAACAAGGTCCTGCCAAGCGGACTGTTCACCGTCAACAGGGACAGGATAGTCACAAGCTGGAACGATGCCGCGGAAAAAATCACCGGCTATTCGGCTTCCGAAGTCCTGGGGAAGGAATGCACCCTCTTCGCAGCCTCCCCCTGCATGGACAAATGCGGGCTATATTCAGACGATATCCCAAAACCTATCTTCGGCAGGGAATGCGTGATCAGGAGGAAGGACGGCTCCAAGGGGTTTATTTCCAAAAATGTGGATGCCCTCAAGGACGCCAGGGGCAACGTCATAGGCGGAATTGAATGTTTCGTAGACATAGATGAAAAGAAGAGGAACGAATACGAAATCCAGAAGAAGGACAATATCCTGGAGGCGGCCGCCTATTCCGCCGAATGCCTTCTTACCGCCCACCATTGGAACGACTGCATGCCCGACATCCTGAAAAAACTCGGCACCGCCGTGGAAGCCAGCCGCGTCGGCATATTCCAGAACACGAAAGACCAGGACGGCAAGCTCATTTCACGTACTGCATTTGAATGGCACGACGGCCAGAAAGGGGACAGTTTCAGGAAGGCGGTTGTAAAGGACAGGAACTTCGAGGATATCGGCCTATCCAGGTGGAAGTCCCTGCTGCAGGATGGCAATCCGGTATATGGCATAACCGACAAATTTCCAGAAGACGAGAAGTCCATCCTGGCTGACGGAGATGTCAAGTCCACTCTCGCCATTCCGGTATTTACCGGAACTGAATGGTGGGGCTTCCTTAAGTTCGACGACTGCGTGAACGCCAGGGAATGGACCCGTACCGAGATAGACCTCCTCCACGCCATATCCGATCTCTTCGGCTCTGCGATAATGCGCGAGAGATTTGAAAGGATGCTCAAGGACTCCAAGGATGAGGCGGAAGGCCTGAACAGGCAGCTCGCGCAGAGCATCCACCATGCAAACATGCTCGCCGTGGAGGCTGAGACCGCGAATGCCGCAAAAAGCGAGTTCCTTGCAAACATGTCCCACGAGATCAGGACCCCGATGAACGGTGTGATCGGCATGATATCGATACTCATGGACACGGAGCTCAGCCCCGAGCAGCAAAAACTTGCTGAAACCATAAGCAAGAGCGCCGAATCGCTGCTTGCAATAATAAATGACATCCTGGACTTCTCCAAGATAGAGGCCGGCAAGCTCGAACTCGAGGAGACTGACTTCGATCTCGGCATCGTCATCAGCGAGGTCACATCCCTGCTTGCCGTCAATGCGAATGAAAAGAATCTCAGGCTCTGCTCCCAGATCCAGCCCGGAATGCCTACGCTCTACAGGGGGGATGCGATACGCCTGAAGCAGATACTTGTAAATCTGGCAGGCAACGCGGTGAAGTTCACACAGCACGGCGGGATAGTTCTCCGCGCCGAACTGAAAAGGGATGAGTGGGACAAGGCCCTGGTATACATGGAAGTGCAGGACACCGGCGTCGGGATACCCAGGGCCAGGATTGATTCGCTTTTCAGCGCGTTCACACAGGCCGATTCATCCACCACAAGAAAATTCGGCGGCAGCGGCCTCGGCCTCTCAATCTCCAAAAGGCTCGTAGAAAAAATGGGAGGCGCGATAGGAGTCGTCAGCGAGGAGGGAAAAGGTTCGACTTTCTGGTTCACCGTCATGCTGGAGAAGCTCCAGCAGCAGCAGCAGGCAGACACTCCGGCGCCATCTTCCGCAAGGCCGATCATTGCAGCGGACAGCCCCACCCCACCCCCTCCATCCACCTCTACAGCCAGCAGGCGCGTGCTCCTCGCAGAAGACAATGAGATCAACCAGAAGGTTGCATGCGCGATCCTCGCAAAGATGGGCATCGCGCCGGATATCGCCTCAAACGGATTTGAGGCTGTCAAGAAACTCGAAAAGAACAGATATGATCTTGTTCTCATGGACATACAGATGCCTGTAATGGACGGTTTCGAGGCTACAAAGCTCATACGCGACAGGAATTCAAAAGTCCTGGACCACGATGTCCGTATCATCGCCATGACCGCCCATGCCCTCAAAGGCGACCGTGTCAAATGCCTGGATGCCGGGATGGACGACTATGTCGCAAAGCCCGTAAAGCCCAAGGATCTATCCGACGCCATCAACCGGCAGCTCTCCGGCCAGGCTTCCACGGCCAGGGAACTCCAGCCTGAACCTGCCGACGAACCTGTGCAGGAACCGGCCAACAGCGCCGTATTTGACATGGAGATCCTTATGCAGAGGGTCTTTGGAGACAGGGAGTTCCTGAAGGAGCTGATAGATATCTTCCTGAAGGACACGCCGGTGCATATAAACGCTTTGAGGACCGCCTACAGGGCAAAGGAGCTCACCGAGCTGCAGCGCCTTGCGCATACTATCAAGGGCTCCTCCGGCAACTTCGCGGCGGGTAACCTGCAGAAAGCGGCATTGTCGCTTGAACAGACATGCAAGGCGGGCGACATTAAAAATGCGGGCACTCTCATTGACGCGGTAGAGAGGGAGTTCGAGGTGCTTGAAAAGGAAATCATAAAGATAAAAAATACAATGATATAAGAGGACTTACTCCAATGGCATTTAAAATACTGGTTGCCGACGACGACAATATAACCCTCCGGATGATCGAGAACATCTTAAGGAAGGGATCATATGATCCTGTCCCGTGCAGGACCGGCGACGAGGCATTTGAAAAGCTCAAGGAGGAGGATTCTCCTAAAATAGCCCTCCTCGACTGGGTGATGCCGGGGATGCAGGGCATCGAGATCTGCAGCAGGCTCCGCGAAATCAAGTTCAAGATCGACCCCTACCTGATAATCCTTACGGCCTCCATGAACGAGAAGAAGGATGTACTGCATACTTTCAGGACCGGCGCCAACGACTACATAGAAAAGCCGTTCGAACCGAACGATCTCCTCTCACGCATCAAGATCGGACACGAGCTCGTCACACTTCGGATCACGCTCGCGGAAAGGATGCATGCCCTCGAAGAGGCCTACCAGCACATCAAGACCCTGCAAGGCATCCTGCCGATATGCATGCACTGCCACAAGATAAGGAACGACAACGAAAGCTGGGAACGCGTAGAGGAATACATATCCCGGCACACCGATGCCAAGTTCAGCCATGGACTGTGCCCGGAATGCAGGAAGTTGCACTACGCCGACCTCATGCCGCCCAAGAAATAGCAGATCGGGCATTCATGCCAGCCGAGGCTTGGCGATTCAGGACAAAATCCAATCCGCAAAACCACATTTTGGCCCTGCACTTCAAATGAGGAAAACCCGCGATCCGTAGGAAAAGCTCCTCGAGACTGTCATGACACCGGTAGTTCGGTTATCTGACCTTCAGGACTGCGGCGCGCTTCATGACGTAGAACTTGCCGTTCTTCCTTATCAGGCTTACAAAGATGCCCTCGACGCTGTCGCCATGATGCCTGTCCATGATCGCCTTTGCAACGTCCGAGGCGGTGTTCACCGGAATGTCATCAAGCTTTACAAGGATGTCGCCCCTGCTGACGTTTTCAGCATCACCCGGAATATCCCCTACGACAAGCCCTCCCTCGAACGGGTATTCCAGAGCCCTGGCAAGCTTCGGCGTCAGCTCCTGCAGGCCGAGACCGAGTTTCGCCCTCGCCATCTCAAACCCGTCGGCATATTTGATCTTCTCAGCCTTCAACGTGAAAGTCCTTGTATCGGACGTCCTTATCCGGATCTCGCCTCCTGACTGTATCTTCCAGAGGACAAGACCGATCCCGGGGAGGCTTGATGGCATGGCACCGTTTATCTCAAGGATATTGTCGCCCTTCTTCAATCCCGATTTTGCGGCGGGGCTCCCCGGAAGGATCTCGCCAACAATGAAGTCCACACCACCGGAGGCGTTGTTCCTCTGCGCAGGCACTATTCCAAGGGAGACATCGCCGAACCTTTCAGGTATAAGCCACCTTGCGAGCACGTCCTCCAGCCTCTTCACAGGAATGGCGAACCCTATCCCCTGCGCCTCCTTGAAAATCGCGGTGCTTATCCCTATAAGCTGGCCGTCCAGGTTTATAAGCGGGCCGCCGCTGTTGCCGGGATTGATGGCCGCGTCAGTCTGGATGATGTCGGAAAATATCACATTCCCCTCATATGTGGCCTTGCGCCCGCTTGCGCTCAAAACCCCCTGCGAGATGCTGTGCCCGAGCCCATAGGGGTTGCCGACGGCAATTACAGTCTCCCCCAGCAGAAGATCTCCGGGCCTTGCAAACTTGATGGGCCTGAATGTCTTTCCGTCGGGCAGGTTCTCAATCTTGATCAGGGCGACGTCGTTCAGATCGTCGGTCGCGATCTCCCTTGCGGCGTATTGCGTGCCGTCATCGAGGGTCACAGTTATCTTTGTGGCGCGGCTGACAACGTGGCTGTTGGTTATGACAAGTCCCGACGGATCTATCAGGCATCCGCTGCCCAGCGATGTCGTATTCGCGGACCCCTGCTCCGCATAGAAGTCCCGGAACAGGCTCTCAAACGGATCGTTCGCGCCCCACCGCGAATACGGGCGTGACACAATCCTCTCTGTACCTATGTTCACAACCGACGGCAGCACCTCCGACACGGCCTTCACCACCGGCGTAAGCCTGGCATTCCCCGGTTCAACCGCGGAAAGAGGCGACAACATCAGAAATCCTGCGAGTATCGCAAAAATTATTTTCATTTTTGACATGTCCTGTTATCTTATCAGCTCAAATAAACATCCTTGAGGGGGGATTTTCAAGAAACATATGAGCGCTAAATCTGACAAGAGGAGCCAAGACAGCGCTGAACTCAGGCTGCAGTCCGCCTGGAACAGCATCGCACACGGCACCACCATGAGGACTTCTTCCAGAAAACCCGTCACCGTACTCTTCCCCGGCAACTGGAATTTCGAGCAGGGACCGGACTTCAGGGACGCCAAGCTCATAATCGACGGCAGGGAGATCTCCGGCGATGTCGAGGTCCACCATGAGAGCTCTGACTGGTTTGCACATGGGCACAACTCCGACGGCAACTACAGGAATGTGATTCTGCACGTGGTCTCCAGGAAGCCGGAAAAATCCGGCTCTGTTCCTGACAGCCTGCCGTTCCCAACGGTCTACATCAGGCCAGACCGCAGTTCCCGGTTCCCGCTCACAGAATCTGAAAAGTTCCAGAACGGCGCCTGCGTATCCTTCTTCTCATCGGCCAACGACGCACAGCTCCATGACGTCTTCACAAAAGCAGGCATCAGCCGTTTCGAGGAGAAAAGCCGCGCGCTGCTTGCGGAGATGATAGATTCCGGGTCGGAACAGGCATGCCTGAAGCACATCTTCGAAGCTTGCGGCTACAAGAAGAACCGCGAACAGTTCATAGAGCTCTACATGCGCTTCGCCGAACACGAGGAAATCGACTGGAAACACGATGTCGAACCGATCCTCTGGGGCGAATCCGGACTCATGCCCGATCCCACCTCCGCAAGGCTCGATCCGGAAATGAAGAAGTTCGTCAAGGAGACCTGGGCGTCATGGTGGCGCACGAGAATGACCAGCCGCGACAACATCAGATGGAACAAGTCTGGCGTCCGCCCCCTGAACATGCCGGAACGCCGGATAGCAGGACTGGCCGTGATGCTTGTCCTGTTCTCGGGAAAGCCGTTGAAGTTCCTGTCGGAAAAGGCGGGTTCCGGAATCTCCGCCGGAGATTTCGCCGAATACCTTTCAAGCGACCTTTCAATCTCCCACAGGCTCTGGGACAGGTATGTGAACTTCCTCAGGAAATTCTCAAAACCATCCTCGGTGATCGGCGCCGACAGGATGAACGACATCGCCGCCAACGTCCTCCTTCCCGCACTTCACGCATATTCGACGATACGTCAGGACGCCAAACTCGGAAAATTCGCCCTGGATGCCTGGAGGCGGCTCCCGATGCCGCAGATGAACAGGAATGTCCGGACCGCGTACCACAGATGGTTCATGCCTCCGCAGAGGTTCCGCAGGATCATCTGCGACACCGCCTCGTTCCATGGCGCCATGCACCTGTACGCCAGGCACTGCAGGGACAACACCGGCGACTGCGCCTCCTGTTCCCTGGGGAATCTGAAGTAGGTACGGGCTTTCCTTGTCCTGAGCATAGTCGAAGCAAGCCTGTACCAGCTTTATCGGAACACCCTTTGCGGACTTAGCCTTTCATATTTAAATTTGGAATTTGCATTGTGCTCGTAGTTAACGCATTTTTGCGTGTATAAATAGAGGTTCCCTAGATATTCAAGACAGCCAATAATGGCTTAACTACAAGCATACGAAACTCCAGCAAACTTAACACCTAATTTTTCTTTCCAGTTGGAGTTCACAGCTTCATCGTGTATAAATTAACCCATGAATGAAAATTCAAACATCGATTTCTCCATAGTCGTCCCGGCATACAACGAGGAAAACTTCATCGGCAAGACCCTCGACAGCCTGCTCGCGTCGACACGCGCTCCCAGCTCCGGCCTTAGAGGTGAGATCATCGTCGTCGACAACAACTCAACCGACAAGACTGCGGATCTCGCAAAAGCCAAAGGCGCGAAAGTCGTCTTCGAGAAGATCAACTGCATCGCCCGCGCCAGGAACGCAGGCGCGGCCGCGGCCTCAGGCAGATACATCCTGTTCGTCGATGCCGACACCGTCGTCTCTTCCGAACTTGTCAATGAATGCCTTCGCCAGATGGAGACCGGTAAAGCCTGCGCAGGCGGAGCCGATGTGACTTTCGACAGGGAACTTCCTTTGTTCGGCAAGATGTTCCTGCATTTCTGGAATACGCTCGTGAAGATCTACCCGATGGCGGCCGGCTCATTCCTGTTCTGCAGGAAGGACGCCTGGCAGGAAACTGGAGGCTTTGACGACAGGCTCTACGCCTCCGAGGAAGTTCATTTTTCGCGCGAACTCCGCAGATGGGGCCGCAAACACGGCTACAAGTTCGTGCTGCTAAAGC
>CAZDNQ010000230.1:0-7430 GCA_964506605.1 uncultured Victivallis sp.
CATACTGGTATGAAAGTTTTTACGCTCAACTTCCTTAAGATTAAAAATATCTTGAAGTTTAATGTTATTTTTCTTTTGTTCAAAAAGCCTTTCAAGCTTCAAGTTATCACGAACATCATAAAGCGATTGGTCGGCTTTACGTCTGTTGTATTTTTTTAAAACTATTCGAATGTTAGGAATATCGGTCTCTCCGTCCTTAGAATAAGGCTGGATGTGGTCATATTCAATTTCATCCTGGTCCGTGATAACCTCGCCTGAAATGAAGCATCTTAACGATCCATCAGCCAAAAGTTGTTGCTGTCTTACAATTTTCTTTTCCGGCTCAGATAATTGTCTCTTCATATAATTACCTCACATGTTAAATACAATGCTATGTCTAATCGAATATCCGGGGTTGCTAGCTCCCGCCGGAGTACGGTTCCATTATGTTAATGCTATTCAAAACTCCTTAAAACTATCAGCCTGAATATAAAGTTCAAGTCCCCGCCTGCTTGACATGCAAGGCACTTGTTTTCTTAAGTAGTACGCCATGCAGGACATACACGTAAAAGCCGTGCCGCGTCTGTAGCTAGGGCGCAACAGGAGAGACAGCTACAGTTACTGGCATCTGCTTGGCCGACTGGTTCTGAAGCGTGTAAGAGCTATAATTCCCCTGCTTTATAATGCGGACCCCGGAAACTCTCTTCTTATCCTCGGAGAGCTCATAGACCACGAGTGCACCTCCAAAATCACGCAGATAGAGAAACGTCCCCTTTATCTCAACGCCTGTCCCATCCCTGATGGTGACAAGGCGAGCCTCCTTCTTAATGGCATCGGCTTCACTCACCGCAGCTTGGATGAGACCGTAAGCGCAACCAATGAGGAGAGAGCAGTAAAACAAGGATAATGTAGCTGGCACAGCCCATGCCACGAAAGGAATGGTTGCGTGGCATCGGCGATGGATACTTCACTTTAACAAACCTGTCAACCAGCCAATCGATTGCAAACCGCAGGCCATCCGAAATAAACAGCAAGACGAGGATACTCAGAAGCGCGGCAACAACCCCCTGCCATCCCACGACGAGATAGTCCTGCAAGGGAATGGCAAACCCATGAAAGCGGATATCAAGGCGCTCGCAAAAGGCCCTGTAATACACATAACCCCAGAAATAGAGGGCTGCAGTCGTTACCGCCAATACCGTGGCAGCGTCAATAAACTTCGACAGGGATCTCATACGTAAAAACATGTCTTTCCACCTTTCTTTGTCAGGGTTTGTATTTTAGCACAATCAATTATAGAAAGGAAACAGCAATGGTCAAGCGTGAATATAGAAATTATCAGACAGGGAATCAAGATTCCAGACTGGTCCACCGTAAAGCCTGCAATTCGACTAAAGACCATGCCAGCTAACTTCTGGGCAAAGTTGCCCGGAAGTTCGCTCTTCATCTCCAGTCCATTGCCTATCCTCCGCCTAGGACATCCCCATATATTCCACTACCTTATTCTTCTTCGCAGGTTGCCTGTACCGCAGTTTCCGGGTATGTTATGCTATCTGTTTGCACATTGAACAAAACCCTAGGGCACTGGCAGTTATGAGGACAACAGAAAAACCGAGGAGGAACGGCTGGTTTGACAACCCCACCAGACTTATATGTCCTTGCACATTCCTACAGCTTGCTTCCAGCCGGTGCTCTGCCATGATTATCCGTCTGTATCCATTGATGGGATTCAGCATGCAAGATCATGGAGCGGCAGATTCGGCTGGCCATTCAGCCTTGCCCTGCAAGTCATTCTTAAAATTCCCTTTAATCATTTATCGTAAATTTCTGCGTCTTCATCTTGTCATTGTCATATTCCCTATCGGCATTGATGCCGGGTTTTATGTCATTAGGCTTTCTCCTCTTCCTAAAAATAAAAAGAAACACGATGATTAATAAAGGCACTAGCAAAACAGTCAAAAACACAATGATCATGATTTTAATTTCCATGTGCAAAACACCCTTATCTGTTGAATTCAAGTATCTTTTTACTGTATTATGGATCTGTAACTTATTCATATTCCCGCTAGGGAATTCCACACGTCCGCAACCTAATTTATAGTTGAGATCACTGTCCACGTTGTTCATTCACTCCTGTCTCATTATTTTCTCCATATGACCTCTCCATCCCTTCCACAATCTTTATTCTGAAGAATATCACGTAGAGGACAGGCACGATGTAGTGAGTCAATACAGTGGCGAAGTCGGCCATTGACACCCGTCTGATACGGCTGACTGCAGAATCAAGGACTGCCGTGCAGAGAAGTTTCCCCGCAGCGATCTCGCAGTTCACCTCGTTGAGCAGGACACAGGCATTCCTTATCTGCATTAGCGTCTTTGAACTTTTTCAGCCTTCATTTTGTGATACCGCTCTTTTCACCTCCAGCCATCCTTGCATCAATAAATTGATTGATAGCTAATCTTTTCTGTTTCACTTACTGTTATTCCAGTTACTTCCATTTATGCAATTTTGAACCTGATCTTTTTCACTCCGAATTGTTACTTTGTATTTTATCTCATGAAGTCGTCTATCATTACGTTGATGCCCATATGGCCTCTAGACAGGATGATCATCACGGGGGGCAATGCGGAACAGCAGCGAATAAAGCACCGGGACTACGTATAATGTCAGAATACACGCAAAAGACAATCCGAACATAATCGTTACTGCCATTGCCACGAAGAAGGCATCCTTGAGCAACGGTGCCATACCCAGTACGGTGGCAAACGCCGCCATGCATACAGGGCGGATACGGCTGACCGAAGAATCCAAAATCGCTTGAAACGGCTCCTTTCCTGATGCCGTCTCGTGGTTGATTTCATCCAGCAGCACGATGGCATTGCGGATCTGCATACCTGAAAGGCTGAGGAACCCCAGCAATGCCATAAAGCCGAACGGTTGATTGAACAACAGCAGTCCGGCGGTTACTCCTATGATTGTCAGCGGTACTGTCAGCCAGATTACAAGCGTATGCTTGATCGAGTTGAACAGGAAAATCACCATCAGCACCATTAAGACGGCAAAGACGGGGATGCCGCCGAACAAGGCCGTCTGGGCATCATTCGTGTCTTCGTATTCGCCGCCCCATTCGATGGAATACCCCGGAGGGTGCGGAAGGTCTTCTATTTTCGGGCGCAATTGTTTGAACAGGGAATCGGCGACTCCGGTTTTCGGGTCGCAATGGATGGTGACGGTGGGCAGACGGTGGCGTCGCATCACCAACGGATCTTCCCAGCAGGTGAGTATTTCCTTGACCAATTGTCCGCTCGGAATCATTTTCTGGGCGTTACCGCTCCAGATAAAGATATTTTCGAGATTTTTGACATTGTCTCGGGTCTGGTTTGGAGAACGGGCAAGGATGGGTAAAAGTTCATCTTTTTCCCTGAAAGTGCCGAAGGTGATGCCTTCGAAATTTTCAAGAACTGCCCTGCATAAATCCTGATATGTGACTCCAAGACGTTGCGCTTGAGGTTCCGAAAATACCGGCTTAAGCACTTTAGCCTTTTCCCTCCAATCAGAACGTACTGCCCTGGTGTTGGGAGTATCCCTGATAATATTAATTGTCTGGTCAGTCAGTTGACGGAGAATACTGGGATCGCGTCCACTGATTCGGACCTGGATTTTGCCGCCTTCCCCCGGTCCGATCACAAATTTTTTGACATTTGTTATGTAGTCGGCGTTGTTCTCATTCAGGTATTGTTGGATTTGCTGCCCAAGTCCTTCAATTTTTCGCCAGTCGTCCACTGATACCAGCATGATGGCATAGGACGAATCATTTTTTTCCGGAGTGTAGGTCAGTATAAAGCGGGTTGCACCTCCCCCTGTAAACGAGGCGATATCAGTCACATGAGGCCTGCCTTTGACATATTTTTCTATCTCGGCGACGGCCTTTTCAGTTTCCTTGATATGGCTTCCCTCCGGAAGCCATAACTCAATTATGAACTGGGGACGCGTTGAGGCTGGGAAAAATGTTCTATCTACAAATCCAAACCCAAGGATGCTGAACGCCAGCAGTCCGAGCATGACGACCATGGTTGTTGTACGGTGCCGGAGGCATAACGCCAGCGATTTTCGGTAGGTGCGGAACAAACGTGTGTCGTAGGGATCATGGGTTTCCTCGGCTGTGTTTTTATTATGGAAAGCATAATAGCAGAGCAACGGTGTCAGCGTTACGGCAGTAATCCAGCTGACTGACAGCGAAATGAGCATTACATAGAACAGCGAACCGCAGAACTCGCCGGAAGCGTCCTGCGAAGTGCCAATGGCTGCAAATGCGAAAATCGAGATAGCGGTGGCGCCCAGCAGGGGCCATCTGGTCTGGAAAACTACTTCTTTTGCCGCTTGAAGCTTGTCTTCACCCTTGTGAATGCGCACCATCATGCCTTCTGTGACTACTATGGCATTATCGACCAGCATACCCAGCGCGATAATCAGAGCACCAAGGGAAATACGTTCCAAGTTGATATTGTAGCATTTCATGATCATAAAAGTACCGGCCACGGTTACGATCAGGACGAACCCGATCAGAAAACCGCTGCGGAGTCCCATGAATACCAAAAGCAGAACAATGACAATGATTACTGCTTCCACTAAGTTGTGGACAAACTGGTTGATAGCGATTTTAACCGTTTCCGACTGGAGCGAAATCGGGTTTATTTCCATGCCCAGCGGCAAATCATCTTTCAACTCCGCCAGACGTTTCAGCAGGGCGTCACCCATTTTGACAGCATTGCCGCCCAGCACTGTCGAGGCGGCCAGTCCGACTGCCGACTTGCCGTTGAAACGAAGAATATTTGTCGGGGGATCGGCATAACCGCGTTTTAAGACAGCCACATCCTTGAGAAAAATCAGGCGGTCCCCGTCCTTTGAAATAAGCATATTGCCGAGATCTTCAAATCTGGCGATGCTACCGGTTGGATTGATAGGAATGTATTCCGGTCCGACTTTCACATGCCCGGCATTTTCCACCAGGTTTTTTTGTGCCAGAAGCGTATATATCTGAATGGGCGAAATCCCGAACGCCGCCATTTTCTCCCTGGACATTTCCACGTAGGCGGCTTCGTTGTGAACGCCCCAGTAATCAATCTTCTTCACATCCTGGCACAGCAGCAGTTCCCGTTGAAGGAACTTGGCGACTTCCTTCAGTTCCGCATCGCTGTACCCCTCCCCGGTGATGGCGAAAAACATGCCGTAGACATCGCTGAAATCGTCCATGACCACCGATGCCTTGGACCCGGGAGGCAACTGCGGCTGTACGTCATTGATTTTGCGTCTCAATTCATCCCATACCTGTGGCAGCGTGCGTTTATCGTACTTGTCCTTGATATGTACCGTAACAACGGACTGCCCCCGGGATGAACGCGACTCCACCCGTTTCAACTGACCGAGCTGCTGTACCGCTTTTTCGATTTTATCGGAAACCTCTTCCGAGACTTCCTGGGCCGACGCACCCGGGTAATCGGTAACGACCAACGCCTGTTTAATGGTGAAATCCGGGTCTTCAAGACGCGGTAATTTTACATAGGAGATGATTCCGGCGCCCAGCATCAGCAGCGTCAGGACGATGGTAATGACTCTCTTCCGGATTGAGTATTCCGCAATATCCATTTACAATTCCCCTGTAAGCCTGTTGACTTCGCGGCCTCCGATATGGGTCAGTGCTTTAACGCTCATGCCCTCAGAGAGAAAACTGATGCCGGCAACGACGATGGTTGCGCCTTTCATCAGACCTCCTGTGACCATAATGCGATCTTCGTCCATAGTGCCGACCGTGACTTTACCCTTGTGGATAGTCATATTTTTGTCGACAGTCCAGACATAGCGCTGTCCGTTATTGTCTTCGGCTACTGCTGTTGCGGGAATCCAATGGCCTGTCTTTTCGCCCATTTCCTGTTTGCTTGTTGTCCTTACAATTGCGGTCATTCCCGGCATGATGCTGAATTCCCTGGGGGTCTGCATAGTCAGAATTCCCCGAAAAGTTTGAGTCGCGGGATCGGCCTCTGTCTCGTATTCCTTGAGTTTCAACGGAAAAGTCAGATTGTTGAGCGCAGGAAAGATGGCTACCGGGCTGAGCATTTCGTTGATCTTCGACAAGGGCAGAGCGGCGGGAGTGTGGATAATGTCTTTTTCAGGAACGTTGACGATCAGCTCAATATCGTCGGTGCCCTGCAGACTGAGGATCTCCTGCTTGGCCTGGATATTCTGGAAATTGTCGACGTAGGTTGATGCAACTACACCGTTGAACGGTGCCAGCAGCCGGGTGTCCGCCAGTGCTTTTTCCGCGATTTTCATTTCCGCTTCGGCAACCTCGAAGGTCTTGCGCTTCGACTCAAAGACAGCTACCGACACCACCTGCTTCTCCAATAGGTTGGACTGCCTCTCGAAGTCCGTCTTGCTCTCCCTGTAGCGGGAGGTGGCGGATTTCAAGGTGTTTTCATAATCGCGCGGGTCCAGCTCCCCGAGTAATTCTCCGCTGGCAACGGAATTGCCAGACTTTACCGGGAATTTGATGATCTGTCCGGAAACCTGAAAGGCAAGTTTCACCCGTTGCCCTGACCGTATTTTTGCCGGATAAAAATGATAGGAGGAATCCTCTTCTGAGCCTACGGTGAACAGCTTGACCGGGCGGGCTGCCAGCTCGGAGGTGGAAGTCTTGTTGGCTTTCGCGCCGCAGCCTGGCAGAAGTGAAAGCGATACGGCAGTGGAAACGGTAATGGCGATGAGAGTTTTCCAGTTCATGTGGACGTTTTCCTGGTCAATTTGGTGAAATGTTTCCCGCCCTGTCGATCCTTGAAGATGATGTCACCCCGTCCAGCTCGCAGCATCTGGAGGTTGGACAATGCGCTCCTCGTGGTCATTTCCCTGAGTTTCAGAAGAAGCGATGCTGGATTCATTTTGTTTTTGTGGATCTTCTTGAAGGTGCAAGGATCGATTGAGATGAGATGCGCTGGAGCGGTCACCATCAACATCCAGCACAACGCCCTTTCCGTATCCCCGTCTCCGGTAATCCGATTGAAGACCTAGAAGAATGCGTCCCTGACCGGGATGGCGCATAAATTGACTATCTTTTCCGAGGCAGGCAGATTACACTGGAGTATCTGGAATATGAGCATCCCGCACCACACTGGGCGATCCTTGGCAAAGATAGTATTGAAAAAGAGGGATATCAATTCGCCGACAAGCTCTTCCTGTCCTTCAGGCGATTCGAAGAGTTTTTCGTTTTCCGTAAGATATTTCCCAAGCGGATCGGATGCCAATGGAGCAGTGGCATAGTCAATCACTGCGTCGAAAAGGCCATCCTTGCCACCGAAATGATACTTTATGAGCGCCAAGTTCTCTCCCGCCTTTCTTGCTATGGCACGGGTCGTAACCGCCTTGATGCCGTACTCTGCAAAAAGCCCTCCTGCGGCCA
>CAZDNQ010000231.1:0-7392 GCA_964506605.1 uncultured Victivallis sp.
ACAAACTTCCTCTTTATGGACAAACATGTCGAAAACCGCAAGTATCCATCTGAACTTCCCCTGTATTCATGGAATAACCAGCTGAAAGTCTTCTGGTATGGATATTGACTTCAGGCGATCGGGTTGATTTCGCAAAACACTGTTTGTAAAAGGAGACATGTTGAATGAACAGGACATTTTTGATTCGTGTAAGTTTTTATTTTCTGATCTCCATTTCCATTTTTGGACTTGCCGCCGATGAAGGCAAAGCCCCTTTCATGGTCAAGAAGGCAATGTACGGGGCCAATGAAACATGGCTGGACGTGACACAGAAGGTCAAGTCTGCCGGCGACAAGGATGACACCTTGTCGATCAACGTGTCAAATGATCAATTCGGCGATCCTTTGCAGGGGGTGCAGAAGGTCCTGAAGGTGATTGTCGTATACAAGGGCAAGGATATTGAATTAACTGCCGATGAGTGGCAAGAACTAGTGATAAACGCGGGAATACTTGAGAAGGAGCTGAAGAATGAGGGTAAAAAATTGAAAGATAGGGATCTGGCAGTCCAACTGAAGCTGGGGGAGACATGGAAGGTCTTCCTTAATGCTGAGGATCCGGAATCATACGGGACAATCCCTGAATCGCTGAAGGTTTTCGGAGGCAGAGACGGCGATGTCATGCCTAAAACCGCCAGGATGAACGGCGACACCATCGACCTGTCCGCGCTGGCAGGCATGCTTGAAGTCGGAACTCCAGCGGTTGTCTACAATGAATTCACTTCAAGCCAGGCTGGAAAGGCCAAGCTAGGATTCTCCGCCGACTGGTGGATGGAGGTCTATATCAATGGCAGGCAGATCCTGAGCACTATGAAAGAAGGAAATGGCAGCGTAGGCAACTACAAACCGAGCGACCAT
Source organism: uncultured Victivallis sp. (assembly GCA_964506605.1). Taxonomy (GTDB): domain Bacteria; phylum Verrucomicrobiota; class Lentisphaeria; order Victivallales; family GWF2-50-93; genus GWF2-50-93. The sequence continues at coordinate 894 of CAZDNQ010000231.1, forward strand.
GTCGTTTCATTTCAGGTCAAAGAGGGTAAGAACCTAGTAGCTGCAAAGATCAAGAGCGGTTCGGCTGGCTGGTGCTTCGTCTGCGGTCTCCCTCCGCCACCCCTGGCATCAGTGAAATTCGAATCTGGCGACGAATGGAAAGCCATCGATCTGGGGTCTCTTTACGTAAAGGAGGGAAGCGCTCTGGACCAGAGCGGGATTAAGACGATTTCTGGCATGTCCAATGTTGGCTTATCAGGCCGAATGCCTCGTCTTACAATAGGGCCAACAGGCGGAATCGTGGCCGAAGGTTCTCCCGGAACCAATCTGCGGCTGCACGGCACCGGTACTAACACCCCTTGGATTTTCGGAAGGGCTACAAAGGATCCTGACTGGAAAAGCAAGTGGGATATCGAGGCGGACACCGCCAGGAGACAGGGTTACAACCTGATCCGCCTGTGGACCGACTCCATTTATCAGGAGGATATGAACATCGCGGCGGACCATCTGGACAAGTTCGACTATTTCGTCTCCGCATTTGCCAAACGCGGGATATACACGTTCCTCACCGTCGGTTCCTACGGCCTTTACCTTAGGGATCCATGGACCCCGCCGAAGAATGGCGAACGGCGCGACTATTGCATCCGGATGTTCCTAGGCGACGAACAGATCCGCAGGGCCTGGAAGTACGGTGTTGAAACCCTCATGTCCCATGTCAACGCATACAGCGGTATCGCATGGAAGGACGATACAAGCATCGCCTGCATTGAACTCTTCAACGAGCAGGAGATGGGATACTACCACGCAAAATCAGGATTCGCGCCTCAGACACGCCTGGAACTCGACACCAAATACAGGGACTGGCTCAAGATAAAATACAAGACGGCTGATGCTTTGATGAAAGCCTGGGGCAGGAAGAATATCGCCTCCTTTGAAGACGCCACTGCTCCGGAATCACTGCCAGCAGGCGGGAGCCAGAGCGACAATGACTACATCCTGTTCTTCACAGATCTTTCCAAGCAGAATGCGGAATGGATGCGTAATACTCTTCGGGCGGCCGGATACGGGGGAATGGTCGCACAGTACAACATATCCCACTGGTTTGGCGGGCAGGAGGCGAGATGGGAGGAGTCCCAGGTGTCCATTGCCAATTGCTACTTCTCCCACCCAACTAAATTCGACGAACCTGGCTCAAAATGCGAACAGGACAGCTCTATCAGCACCGGAGCCGGACCTGGATACTGGCGCGGAAGTGCGTCGACCAGGCTTTCGGGCAGGCCTTTCATACAGACGGAATTCAACCATGCATTCTGGAATCCATACCAGCATGAGGGAGGCCTCCTCTTCGGTGCCTATTCGGCGCTTCAGGGCTTTGACGGGCTAATGATTCATGGTGATCCGGTGTTCTCATACGCCTCACCTCCGGGACTTGCCGCATTCGCGGTCGGGATCTCTCCTGTGGCAAGGGCAAACGAGTTCCTCCTTGCATGCCTGTACCTGAGGGGAGATGTCAGGAAGTCAGAGCACCGCGTCGAAATCCAGGTCCCAGAGGAATGGATGAAGACAGACTGCAATGGTGGACGCAGTGTTTCAGAGGCGCAGGAGAAGCTTGCTTTGATCACTGGTTTGAGCATCTCATTTCCATGGGCGAAATGCGCTGAAGGGGTGGGGAAGAGCCCTGAGGCGGACCTGGTCATGCCGCCCTTCGGTGGAAGCGAGTTCAAGACCTCTGGCGGCGGCTGGGCTCTAAACGCCTCCAGCACAGGTGTGCAGGACACGAAGTTTTCACTTGATGCCACTATAGCAGGCATGAAGGAAAAAGGAATCATTCCTAAGTACAATATAAGTGATCCTGCAAAAGGCGTCTTCCAGTCCGATACCGGAGAAATAACCATGCGGACCAGGGAGAACATGTTGAAAGTTGCAACCAGCCGCAGCGAGGCAGTATCCCTGGAAAAGAACAAGGGCGAACACGTCGGACTACTTGATGTCGTCAGCACAAGCGTCCCGGCCCTTGTCGCGGCATGTGCCGTTGACAATGAACCCCTTTCGGACAGCAAGCGCATTGTCCTCATCTATTCGACTTGTGCCGTAAACAGCGGCATGGAGCTTTCAGGCGATCGCACTACTTTAATCAAGAGAGGCAAGCTGCCAGTCTTGATTCGTACAGGAAAGCTGGAGGCGACACTGAAAAACTCGAACGCGTCCAAGATGTCATTCTACGCTCTTGGCATTGACGGATCAAGACGTGAGAAACTACCGCTGGAATTCAAGGATGGCATAATGGGGTTATCCGTTGATACGCTATCGTTGAAAGATGGTCCGGCCACATTCTTCGAACTGGTCGAAGAGAAATAGCCTTCAAACATAGAAAGTAGAATTATTAAGGTCCTGATTCGGGTTGCCAAGATTCCACCGAATATTTTTATTACCGAGGTTTTCCTGACACCATCCGGAGAGTTGTTAATTGATTAATGCTTTGACAACGGCTATATTTCCGACAATATAACACTCTAATTAACAGCAGGATAAATACATGAACATAAAAGTCTGCTGCATGATGTTCTCCTTTCTCGTCCACTGTGGAATTGCCTGTGCCGCCGTCACGCCGATGGACACCCAGATTCAGGACGAGAAGGTGGCGACAATAGAATGCGAATACCAGATGACCGAGAAGGATCTGAACAAGTTCAACGACAATCTGCCGGCAAAGGGAACTTATCACTACAAGGTTTATCTTCCTCCGGGCTACAACGCCGACAAGGACACCGCCTATCCCTGCATATTTGTCACTTCCCCAGGAGGAAACGCTTCGCTTGGCAATCTCACTGAGATCTCGCAGAAGGAAAAATTCATAGTCCTAATGCTTGTGGAATCCAAGAATGGTCCTAACGAGCCTAATATGGGTAATTTCCTGGCAGCTCACGATGACGCCGTGAAAAGATTCAGGATACAGGAAGGCCTTAAGATAGCAACCGGCTTTTCCGGTGGTGCAAGAGATAGCAGTACAAATGGAGGGATGAGACCGGGTTTTTGTGGGATAATCCTTCAAGGTGCCGGATTCTCACAGCATACCGAAGGCCCCAAGAAGGGATATTATTTCGTCGAAAGCCTTGAAAGACGCAAGGATTTGGCCGTATATGCCATATTTGGCAAGAACGACAGCAACATAAGCGAGATCCCCAGGATCAGGAGCGCATTCCCGTCATATACTGAAATGGAGACGGACATATTTGATGGAGGTCATGAATGGGCTCCGGCGGAATGTATGAAAAGGGGGGTTGCCTGGATTTTTACCAGGGCGCTCAACTCAGAGGCGGTTAGGAAGAACAAGCCTCTCGCCATACAGATGCTTAAGAGGAATCTTGCCAGGCTGCAGGACACCAAGTCGGACTTCCAAAAGTTTGAGCTGCTCTCAACCATCGACACCCTGGTGAAGCTCCACAAGCTGTCCGCAGAACCGGATCTGAAGGACAATATTGCAGATGTCCAGAAACAACTGCAGGAGCTCAAGGGCAGCAGGACGGTGCAGGTGGAGCTGGAAGCGCAAAAGGCGTTTAACACCCTGTCAGACACCGAAGGAAAGAAGCGGGAGAAGCTGGCCAAGGACAACAACGTATCAAAGACCAATAAGGAGCTGAGTTCATTGATTGACAGCTACAGGAAACTTTCCGAGAAATACAAGGGCACTGAATACGGAAAGAAGGCCGAGGACAAGGCAAAGAGCCTGGAAAGCGAAGTCTCCCCGCAGAAAAAATAGTCCGGAATATTCGGTGCCATTCTAAGCATCATGCATGATACTTTAATGTTACACATAAACTATTGCACCGTAAAACACAATTAGACGCAGAAAAAGGTTAAGGCCTAGGTCGACAAGTCTCCATTCTGCTATTTTATATCAGCAAAAAATCATTTCGGGGGCGTGGGGAAGGGCGTTCCCATGATTCTGGCGACAGGAACCCACAAATCGCTGTAGGCGCAGGAGTCGCCTTTCCTGGGCGGTCCATCGATATTGTCAACCTCATTGTAAGGGTTCCGCGGGTTGTCTTCCAGCGTTCCCAATGCCCAGATCATCCATCCAAAACTTTCCTTCGCGGCCAGCGCCAGCATCCCGGCCTCAAATTCGCGGCAGACGGTTTCACTCTTGTTCCAGTGGGTTGCGCCGAACTCGGTGCACATGACAGGGACATTGTATTTTTCGCAGAACGCCCTGACTGATTTCCCCACATCCCATGGATTGTTGTCCTGGGGATAATCATGAAATGAGAAGACGATGTTGCTGTACGGCAGGTCAAGGGTTGCCGCCACCGGACCCCAGGTTTTTTCCAGGGCCCTGGAATGGGACCAGTCGTTGGTTCCGACAAGTATGATGTGCTTCTTGTCGATCTCCCTGATGGCCTTCAGACAGCGGGTGTAGAAGTCGCGTACCGTCTCGGGATCCATGTCGAAGGGTTCGTTCTGCAGCTCGTATCCAAGGACATGCGCGTCATCCTTGTATTTTTCCGCCACCTTCTGCCAGCTGCCTATCCATTTCCTGACGGTCTCCTCGCTCCAGATCCTGGAATTCTGCTTCCCCCTGGCGTTTTCCTCGTCGATGCGCTCATGGAAATATTCGTGGTCGTCGAGAATCACATACATGCCATGACGGCGCGCGGCGTCCACGACAGGCTCAATGTGGTTGGCAATATGCTCATTTATGTCTATGGGGCGGCTGTAGTCGCCATTGAAATACCTGGTGTAAAACGCCAGCCTGATGGTGTTCAGGCTGCGGGCCTTGCAGAACTTCATCACCGCGTCGTCCTGGGGTTTGATTATGACACCTCTGGCATAACCGATTCCAACCGGAATAAATTCCTTGCTGTCACAGGCGGTGACGATCCGCCTGCCGTCGACTTTCAGCCAGGCGTAATCATAATTGTCCCGGTACGCATAGACATTGATTGGAAGCGATACGTTCATCGGGTCTTTTCCATTGTCCAATATTGCGCACAATGCATTGTCCGACTCGGGCGTCAGCGGGGGATTGTCCCAGGTGCAGATGAATTTACCATCAACCGGTTTGACCGCCTTGTAATACTTTTTCCCCTTGGGATCTGTCAGGCACAATTTTATGTTCCCCGGCGCATCCGTCTTGCCCTCTACGGTAAATCCTTTTACAGCATCTCTGGGATTGCTGGCAAGCGCTATGTTGATATTGCGCGGTTTGCGGATCACCATTTCTTTTAAATCATAGTCTCCTTCCACCAGCTGAACAAACAATGCCCGTACCGGAAAGTTTTGTCCCGGCAACGGCAAAACCAGCTCCTGCCAGTCGCCGCTGTCGACAAAAGGCAAAGTGACTGCCGCCCTTTGGGTCTTCTCGACGCCGTCCAATTTGACTGTAATGACATTGTCTTTCCCGGCCGGCTCACCTGCCGCCCTGCGGAATACAATGACAAGGGCCGCAGCGTCTGGAGCCTTGTCGATGGCCAGAGTGTCCGGAGCGAATTTCATGTTGAACATGCGCCAGACTTTGCTGAGATTTGTGTTTTTTGACGGCGCGGAACGCCTTAACTCAATAATATCTCCGTTTAATTTCGCTTCGGATCCATCAGCCCCCTGGATCTTGGCAGATGGATTCCCCGGGAAGATGCTCAACTGGGCTGGCATGGAAATCTGTTCCTTGTTTGTCTTGTCTCCAGATACGGGATTGGACGTCTGCATTTCACTTTCCTTTCCAAGGGGATTTGTTTCCGCTGCCAAACTTGGCTTATCAATGCAACCTGTAATTAAAAATACGGCAATGCCTGTCGCGACAAGTAGATGTTTCACTGAATTTCCTCCTTATCCATGCTGTTTAGTAGCCTCTGCGATACCAATATTTAGTGTCCCTGACATCATTTGGCCGATACCATTCCACATGCCCTTCCGCAAAAATGAAATTGGCTCCTAATCCGTGGGCGAAAAATCGGGAAATGTCCTCGGAAAGCACCTGGAAATAATAAATGTCCCCGCCCCAGTCATCACAAAGGCTGCCATTTTTATCTGGAGGCCGGTCCCCTACCATGATAAGCTGCGAAGGATGTGCAATCTGGGACAGGCGGTTTGAGAGATTATTGACACTTGCAGGCTGCGTAACTCCGCTGTTGCCGTTGAACTGCGAGCCTTGCCCTGTATTTATGCCATAATTTATCCTGTACTGGGTTCCGTTTGAATTTCTTCCGGGATCGCAGGGGCAGTTATATATGCTGACATTGTTTATGTTGGGCCACAGGAGACCCGCCCAGTACAGGTCAAAGCTTCTCATTGTCGTACCGTCCGCGTCAAGATACTGGTTGGATGAAACGACAGAGGGGCTGTATGTATATAGCGGAAAATAATCTTCATAGTCACCGAGATATAGCGCGGTTGCCGTCCCAATCTGTTTCAAGTTGTTTATGCATAGGATCTTTTTCGCCTGGTCCCTCGCCTGTTTCAGCGCGGGGAGGAGAAGCGCGGCCAGGATCGAGTCATTACTAAGGTGGCCGATGATGACAGCTGG
>CAZDNQ010000232.1:0-7380 GCA_964506605.1 uncultured Victivallis sp.
TGTCTTCTTCTACAATTGTCAAGATGATTTGTTCCATATAATCTCCCTACCATGAAAAAACTATTAAATAAGTAAGAGGGATTTCTAATTATTGCTAACGTATGAAGGGGGGGCAGCAAGATGAGCATAAAACTGGTTAAAAATGATTTCATCGGCAATGGATCCACGGATAGGGTTAAAAAATTGAATGAGCAGCAAAGATCCACGCGTCCAACAATAAGCCTGGAAAGGGCCCGAGCCTACACGGATGTCTATAAGAGCACGGAAGCTTTACCGCCTATTCTCAGAAGAGCAATGGCCACTGTAAAGGCTTTAGATACAACACCTCCCTTCATTCTGGAAGGTGAACTGGTCATAGGAGGCGAAGGCAGTGCACCGAAAGCTTATCCTCTTCATCCGGAACTGGAATCTCTCTGGATCATGATGGAAGGCGGCCTGTCCGGGCTTACCTATTGTTGTGATTGCACACCCGAGCAGGCAAAAGAATTTGATGAACAAATCTGTCCCTATTGGTTGGATAAGACGATCATTGCCAGATTGTTTTCGACTGCGCCTCAATATCTGATGGAAAGATGTTATGGCGCCGGTTTTGTAGAAGGCATCTTCATGGCCGGAATCCTGGGCACCCATGGAAACCCTGACTGGGAATATATTATGGCAAACGGTCTTAACGGTATAAAAAAGACGGCCCAGGAGAAACTGGACGCCTGGGATTATATCAAAGCCGAAGATATGGGAAAGAACCATTTCTATCAGGCGGTGATCATGGAAATGGAAGCCATTGAACGTTTTTCCCGGAAGTATGGGGATTATGCATCAAAACTTGCGCTCCAGGAGAAAGACCCGAAAAGGAAGTCAGAGCTTGAACAAATCGGTGAGATTTGCGGACGCGTTCCGCACGAAGCACCGAAAACCTTCCGCGAGGCTGTGCAAGCCTTCTGGTTCGTTCTCTGCGCATGGCATCTTGAGGGAGGCACGGGCACCTCTCTGAACAGATTCGATCAATATATGTACCCCTTCTATAAGAGAGATATTGAAGCCGGCATATTAACCAGGGAAGATGCCCAGGAAATACTGGAATGCCTCTGGGTCAAGCTGAGTTCGATTAACGGCATCGCTGACAGAACCACCGCTGCATTCCTGGACGGAGCTGCTTTGTTTCTGAATATGCAGGTCGGCGGCGTGGACAAATACGGGAATGACGCCACCAATGAACTGTCTTACCTGGTTATCGATGCATTGATCTCAACCCACACAATACAGCCGCATCTTTCCGTGAGGCTGCATCCCGGATCACCGGAGAAGTTCAGAATGAAGCTTGTCGAGTTGGTTGCGGCGGGTATGGGGCATCCCTCCATATACAATGATGCAGTTACAAAGCAGATCCTGCTGCAATGCGGGCTCACCATGGATGAAGCCAATGATTATGGCGCAGGCGGTTGCATGGAAGTCGGTAAACGGGGTGCTTACTGGTGGGCTCCAGGAACATGGATCAATCTGGGGATGGCAGTTGATATGGCCTTCACCAATGGATGCAAACGACCCGGTATGCCCGGCGCCAAGAGCGGTGAACGGCTCAGCATAGAAACGGGGGACCCCCGCAGCTTCAAAACGTTTGAAGATTTTGAAAACGCAGTAAAAAAACATATTGCTACCGCAGTGCAGGCCACTGTAGCTTTCGACAGGATGATCGTTGAATTATACCAGAACTATCCGGTTGTGATACAGTCTGTATTGACAAGAGCAGGGCTCGAACGCGGATTGCCATTCCATGAAGGTGGAGCATACAGTTCCTCGTGCCCGGGGCTGGATGGCATGGGAATTCCAGATTTGGGAAATTCACTGGCTGCGGTCAAAAAGCTGGTTTACGATGAAAAGAAGATCAGCATGGACCAATTGTGCCAGGCGCTCGATCATAATTTCGAAGGCTACGAGGATATCCGTCAAATGTGTCTGCAGGCGCCCAAATATGGAAATGACGACGATTATACGGACCGAATTACGCAGGAGATTTTTGACTGGATTTGCACATATGTAAAAACATTCCCCGGAGTTTTGTCGAAGCGCGATCCGGATCAGGCGACCGCCGCATTACGCCATCAGGTTGGGTTTGCACTTGCTCCCCTCTCCGGCAGTGTTGCGTTTGGCGCTCAGGTGGGCGCTCTCCCGAGCGGCAGGAAGGCGGGGGCGCCTTTGGGCGACTCCTGTGCGCCATATATGGGTACGGATATCAAGGGCCCAACTGCGGCACTCAAGTCAGTTGCCAAGATCCCGCATTATAAGACGCATGGCACCATTACCAACATGTATGTATCCAGTCATTCCATTAAAAATGATGCAGGCAGACACAGGTTGTCGGATTTAATTCAGGCGTACTTCGACCAGGGCGGCGCCCATATACAATTTAACACCATGGACAAAGATGTTTTAAGAGAGGCACAGGTCCATCCCAAGAAGTACCCAACTCTTCTGGTCAGGGTAGCCGGTTACAGCGCCTACTTTGTGGACCTGACGAAGCAGGTTCAGGATTCCATTATTATGAGAAGTGAACATAAGATTTAAGTTTCTGATCAATGACTACTTTCGCTTGATGCTCCTGTCGTCCTCTTGGCGGGTTTCACTTCATTGATAAGAAAGAAGATAGGGTTACAGATGACTATTGGCGCAAATCCGGAAAAGTTAAGTTTACGGCCACATCACATTTTTTGTGACAGGTTTCTGCCTCTGAATGATTTAGTTCGCGGGGAAGAATTTGCCCGTGCCGTAAATCAAATCAAAGAACTGACACAATCGGAGAGCGATTTGATTATCGCTGTCACAGAGGGACCAGATGAACTCTGCAAGTCGTGTACTGATTATAAGAATAACCGTTGCGAGAGCATTTTCGGCAATGAAGAGGCTGTCAGGAAGTGGGATTCAAAAATAATGAAAGGGCTTGGTATTTCTTACGGGGAAAAGATAACGGTCACGGCATTGCTTGCACGCATCAGGGAAAAGGGGCCGTTGGAGTTTTGCCAAACGCGTTGCCCGTGGAAGACGATTTGCAGTGTATTTACCAGTTGGCATAATTAAGCAAAAGGAAGGGGTAATGTAGGATGCGTGATGTATACATAATTGCAGTCGGCATGACCAGGTTCGGGAAACACATGGACTGCACGGAAAAGGATCTGGTTGCCAAGGCTGTTGCCAAAACCATGGCAGATGTGCCTGAATTGAAAATCAGCGATATCCAGTCCGTATTTTTTTCCAATATGTGCTGGGGATTCTTCAATATGCAGCATTCCATAAGGGGCCAGGTGTCATTAAGACCATTAGGGCTGGAGGGCATTCCCATCACCAATGTGGAAAATGCCTGTGCCTGCGGCTCCACGGCGCTTCACGGTGCATACAAGGATGTGGCCAGTGGACTGTTCGAGTGCTCCCTGGCCGTTGGCATGGAGAAGCTTTACAACGATGACAAAATGAAATCCTTTATGGCTTTCAGTGGCGGTATGGATATTGCCAATATGGATGCCCACTTGAACAATTTACGGACCCTTACAAGAGGATTGAAACTGGAGATTCCGGTCAATGAAGACGATGCAGGCGCCGGTCAAAACAGAAGCGCCTTTATGGATGCCTACGCAGCCGGAGTCAGGTGGCACATGGACACCTATGGGACGACGCAGCAGCAGCTGGCGCTGATCGCTTCGAAGAGCCATTTCAACAGTTCCCTGAACCCGAACGCCCAGTTCCAGAAACCAATGACCGAGGATGAAGTTCTGCAGGCACGATCTGTTGTCTGGCCGCTGACCGTTCCCATGTGCGCTCCGATTGGGGATGGGGCTGCCTGTGCGATTGTGTGCTCCGGAAATTTTCTGAAAAAGCTTAAGTCGGCTCGTCCGGTGAAGATCCTGGCATCCGTGCTGGGCTCCGGCACGAACAGGCCGTATGACCGGCCTGATCTGGACATCGCAGCGCGTCTTTCCCGACAGGCATATGATATCGCCGGAGTGGGTCCGAAAGACATGAGCCTGGCAGAGGTTCACGATGCCACCGCATACGGCGAGCTGCACCAGTACGAATCACTGGGATTCTGTCCGATTGGAGAAGGCGGACCTTTTGCAGAAACCGGCGCCACGAAGCTCGGGGGGGAAATTCCCGTCAATACTTCAGGCGGGCTCATATCACGCGGTCATCCGATCGGCGCATCCGGTCTCGGCATGATCCATGAGCTGGTTACCCAGCTTCGGCATGAGGCAGGTCCAAGGCAGGTTGAAGGATGCAGATTAGCCATCGGGGAAAACGGCGGCGGCATGATGGCCTATGAAGAAGTAGCCATGACAATCCACATCCTTGAACGGATGAAATAATAAACAAATGTTATTTTTTAAAGAGTAGAAAGGAGATTTACACCATGCCCGCAGTAATCGATTTTTTTGACCGCGGATGGACGATTAACGCCAACGGGGTCGCCTACTATATGGATGGGAAAGAGTTTACCTACAACGAGATCGGAGAGCTTACCTGCCGCTTAGCCAACGCCCTCCTCGCAGCCGGCTTCAAAAAAGAAACCAAAGGCGCCATATGGTCTGACAATCATCCCGTATCATGGACCTGCACACTTTCTCTCTGGCGCGCAGGGCTTGCCTGGGTCCCCATGCATCCACGCGGCAAACTGGAAGAAAATTTTTGGATACTGGACAATTTTGATGCTGAAATTATTTTTTTCACAAAAATATATGCCGAAACGGTGTTGAAACTTAAAGATAAACTGCCGAGAGTAAAACTTTGGATCTGCATTGACGATGAAGCCCAGGGTGCAGTATCGCTTGCCTATTTCATTAAAGACCAGCCGGCAACAAAACCAAAAATCCAATATGAACCGGACGATGTTATCGGGGTCATGCCGACCGGTGGCACCACTGGCATGCCCAAAGGGGTCATGAACACCAATAGAAGCTTTTCGACCTTTGTTATTAACTTCTTAATAGGAGTCCCCTACCCGCAGAACGATCCACCGGTAAATCTGGCGGCTGCGCCAATGACGCACGCGGCAGGCATCGTCTCCATCCCCTGCTCTTCGCGCGGCGGCAAAATCGTTGTCCTTCCCAAACCCGATCCCCTGGCTTTGTTTGACGCTATAACCAAACAACGCGTGACGGAGCTTTTCCTGCCGCCAACCGTAATTTATCGGCTTCTCGATGTGCCGGGCATCGAAACACTCGATCTGTCCTCGGTCAAATATTTATTTTACGGGGCTGCGCCCATGTCAGTGGAAAAGCTGAAAAAAGCAATGACACTTTTCGGTCCCATCATGGTGGGTGGGTATGGACAGATGGAAGCCCCGGCGTCTATCACCGGTTTATCTTCTGAGGAGCACTTCAAAGCGGGGGGTAAGGAATTTGCCGACGATGCGCGCCTCGCATCCGTGGGGCGGCCTATGCCACTTACACAGGTGGCAATTATGGATGAAAATAATCAATTTCTCCCGGCAAGCCAGACAGGTGAGATTTGTGTGCGCGGTGATATCGTGATGAAAGGATACTATAAAGCACCGGAAAAAACCGCCGAAACGATCATTGACGGCTGGTTGCACACCGGTGATATCGGCCACATGGATGAGGAAGCCTACCTCTATATTACCGACCGCAAGAAGGACATGATCATCACCGGCGGGCTCAACGTCTATCCGCAGGAAGTGGAGCAGATCCTCTGGGGACATCCAGCAGTCGGTGAATGTGCGGTAATTGGTGTACCTGACGATGATTGGGGTGAGGCAATAAAGGCCGTTGTTGAGTTAAAGCCCGGTCAGACAGCAACGGAAGAAGAGTTGATCACCCTTTGTAAAGGGAAGATGGAAAGTTACAAGTGCCCGAAAACGGTGGATATCGTAACTACACTTCCGCGCAGCATACAAGGCAAGGTCCTGAAAAAGGATCTGCGAGCGCAGTACTGGAAGGGCGCTGAGAAAAAAATATAAATTTTATCCATAACCGCACCGGTGCAAGTCACAGTGATTCTGCACCGGAAAGGTTTAAAAGAAATGGGCATCAGCGTCGAGCAAAGTTCGGGAACGGTATTCGATATCCAGCGATACTCCATTCATGATGGGCCTGGTATAAGAACGCTCATATTTCTGAAGGGCTGTCCGCTCACGTGTTTGTGGTGTTCCAACCCGGAAGGACAACGCTTCAAACCAAGCTTACAATTTATTGAACGGCTTTGCATCGGCTGCCGGAAATGCGTAAGCGTCTGTCCGACAGGGGCCGTGGCTGTTTCTGAAAAGGAAATCACATGGAACAAAGAACAGTGCGATGAATGTTTCAAATGTGTCGAGATGTGTCCCGGCAAAGCACGTCAGGTATGCGGAAAATCATATACCGTGGAGCAGTTGCTCACCGATGTGGAGAAAGACAGGGCCTACTATCGGAGATCAGGCGGAGGGATTACGCTTGGCGGTGGAGAACCTCTCAGCCAACCTGATTTTTGCAGAGATTTCCTCAAGGAAGCCAAAAGTAGAAATTTGCATACGGCTGTGGAAACCTGTGGATATGCTAAATGGAAATCTTTGCAGAAGATTCTGGAATACACGGATCTGTTGTTTATGGATATCAAGCATATGGATCCGTTACAGCACAAGAAACTGACGGGAAAATCCAATGAATTAATATTGGATAATATTCAAAGGGCCGCACAAGTGATGGCCGGTGACGAAAAAGAAATGATCATTCGAATTCCTGTGATTCCAACACTTAATGACTCGGAAGACAATATTCGATCAACTGCGGAATTTGTCCGCGGGCTGAAGAAAATTAAAAAGATCGAACTTTTACCATATCATAATATGGGCCAGGCTAAGTATATGCGAACGAAGTGGACTAAGCCTTATTCATTACATTCACTTGAACCAATAAGTGGGGAGAGCGTCCAGACACTCAAGGATATAGTGGAATCACACAGATTGATTGCAGAGATCTGTGGTTGACGCACAGGAAAGCACGGTGAAGAATAGCAAGCCACTTTTCGGGATGGAGGAACATGCCGCCATTGATGTGTTGGGATAACGCATCAATATCATGAGGCGGACAAGGCGCGATTTACAAACATCGTTAAGGAGAACTGGGAGCATCTCTGTGGTGCCATGGCTTTCAACATTAAACGTGTTATCCTGAACCTAAGAAAACGGGAGATGATTACAGCAACCTAGGGAAAACATTTCCCGAATAACCTCTCCGGGGTATCCGGGGAGCAAACCAGATCGTCCACGAGCGTTTTCCCATTGTCAAAACTGGAAAATCGACTGAAAAACAGACCATCCTCAACAATTAATTCTTTCACATGTTCCTCGAATATTCTTGACTTCAACTTCGCAATCATTTATCTTGCATACTAAATAAT